>JAGXNP010000100.1 GCA_019894885.1 Promethearchaeota archaeon
TATCTTTTCAAGCTGGATTTAATCCCAAAGAGATATTTAGATATATTTTTCAACTTTTCTATATCATAACGCATCATCATCGTAATAGTCTCCATAGCGGGACTTCCTCCACCATGTAAACCTGCAACTTGCAGAAGACCAGCTATTTCTGACACAGCAAAGGCTTCAATACCTTTAAAACATCGTAATACATTTTCAGGTTTGACTCTTGGATTTCGCTGCATATATTTCATGGCAAGTTCTCCAACGTCTTCAGAAAAGAACGAACCTTCAAAGGGTAAAGTTGCGATTAAACCACCTGAAAGGTCTGCTAAGATTTTATATTCTTCGTAAATCATTTCACCAGCAAGCCTTCTTCCAGCATTAGTTAAAATTTCATCCGGAACTTGAGTACCTGAAGGTGCTCTTTCAGAATGTTTTGCACTTGATTCTCCAGCAGCAAAAACTAATTCTGCTGTGCCTATAAGATGAGAAAGCTTGTCTTGAACATGTGATGCTTTTTCTATGCCGTTATATTCAGCTACTAAAGCAGCAGCGCTAGCTATTACTTCCGTTACGGCTGGTTTACAACCTGTATAACTGTGGCGATGATAGTGAGCAAACATTAACGCTAAAAATCCAGCATAGGCTGTTTGTCTTGGGTCTCCGTGACCATTTAAAAACACTCTTTCTTTAGGTACAAATACATCATCAAATATAATAAATGTCTCAGCGTCTCCAAAGTTCGCGGAGGGTGAATCTAAGTGCTTTCCTGACCTAAAACTGGCTGGTCGAGTTAGTAATTTAACTCCATCCCAATCAGTGGGTAAGGCAAAAGCAACCGCATAATCTTTATCTTCTGGACCCATATATCTACAGGGAACCACAATCATCTCATCTGCGTATGGTGTGTTAGTGATATTTATTTTACACCCTCTGACAACAATACCATCTTCTCTTGTTTCGATAACTCTTAAATATTGATCTGGATCTTCTTGTTCGTGAGGTCTCTTCAATCGATCTCCTTTAGGATCTGTTTGAGCACAACTTGCAACTAAATCATTCTCTTGAAAGTACTCTAAGAATTTCTTAAATCTTTCATAGTGATCAGTTCCTAAAGCTTGACCCAACTCGTATGTAATTACCGAAAGAGCGTTCATAGCATCGCAACCCATGCAGCGTTGGATACAGCCACCAACACGATGACAGAGTAATCGAGTCATCAACTGCTTTTTTAAGAGGTCATCTTCGCTCTGATGAATGTGGGTAAACCGGTTTATCTTCTTTCCAGTTAAATGAGATTTTACTACACATAAATCCTCGTATTCTTCATCATGAGCACAATCAAATGTAACTTTTATTATGTTCATTCCTCCTCGTAATCTGGGGTCATCTCGACCTACTAATTCCTTACCAATATAAATATTCGGTTTCATCTTTACAAGTCTATTGTAATAATCTTCAAATGTTTTCAATTTCTTTATCCTCCTAACTTTGCATTTTTAAATTTGCATTTTTTTCCAATTAAGAATTAAGAATTTTCGTATAATTAAAAGATTATTGCTATAGTTCTTTCCTAAAATCCATGAAGATTTAGGATTTGGTAAGTTTTTTAAACGAAATTGCTTATTCAAATTTAAAATTACGAAAAATTGTTGAGATAAAACTAATGGATAGTAAGATAAAAGGTATAACAACACCTCCAAACCGAGATGAACTTTCTAATCGATTAGAGAAAGTGAGGAATATGATGAAAGATGAGAATTTGGATTACTATGTATCGTTTGATCCAGTCAACATCTATTATTTAACTAACTTTGCTAATAATGTACACGAACGCCCATTTATTCTTATTATAGAAAGAGAAGGCATCCCAAAAATGGTAGTTCCTCTCTTAGAAAAAAGTCATGTTGAATCGAGAACGCTTTGTGAGCTGGATTTTTATAGCTATTACGAATTTCCCGCTCCAATCGGAGAGAATTGGTATGATATATACCAGCCTCTAATTGACAACGACAAAAAAGTAGGAATCGAAGCAGCATTACCCTCAGGGATTGCTGATAAAACACCTGGAAATAAAGTTATCACTGATATAATAGATGAAATACGTATAATTAAAACAAACTATGAAGTAGGGAGATCTGTACATGCCTGTAAGATTATAAATAGAGGGCATAAAGAACTACTTAAAATGTGTAAACCGAGATTACACGAGTTTGCTCTGTATCAAAAAATCACCGGATCCATGACTTCAAAAATAATTACAGATATCCCAGAGGCCAATTTCATAGTTTGCAAGACTGTTGCAGCAGTATGGCCACCGTCTTTTTCTCACGACCCTCATATAATACCAAAAATTTTTGCTGAGATGGAAGAGGGTGGACCACATGTTTCCATAGTAACTGCTCAAGTAGATGGGTATGGGGTTGAAATAGAAAGAACATTCTTCTTAGGATATGTACCCGAAAAAGCTAAAAAACCCTTTGAAGTTATGTTCCAAGCCAGAGAATTGGCTTATAGCATGTTAAAACCAGGAACAATCATGAGCGAGATAGATAAGAAAGTAAGAAAGTTTATAACAGAGGAAGGTTATGGTGATTATATAATTCATCGCACCGGACATGGGCTTGGAATTACGGGTCATGAAGCACCTTATTTAGCTGAAGGGTACGATAGACCTCTCGAACCAAATATGTTAATTAGTGTTGAACCGGGAATTTATATTCCAGGGTTGGGAGGTTTTCGCCATTCTGATTCAGTGTTAATCACTAACGAAGGCTACGTGAAACTAACAAAAGCCCCTGAACAGCTCGATGACGTCATAATAGTATAAAAATAAATATTTCGGTCTTTAAATTTCTTTTATTATTTGGTCTAAAGTCGCTCTTAAGGAGGGTTTTGGAATATTACCTTTAATATATCCCATAGGTAAAACAGTTAATAAATAATCATTTTCGGCTAAACCTAATAATTCTTTTACGTTTTTTCTGTTAAGAGTTCCTGTCCAACAAGTCCCAATCCCTAAAGACCATGCCATTAACATCATAGTCATCGAGACCAAAGATGTATCTTGAATATAATAATTAGGACTAATTTTTTTTTTCCCAACGATTGCAATAGCAAGAGGTGCTTTTTTGATATGTCTACCGTAAATAGCGTTGTTCGAGATTTCTTTTAAGATTTCTTTATCTCTAATAATATAAAATTCCCAGGGTTGCTTATTCGAAGCGCTTGGAGTCCATCTTCCTGCCTCAAGGATCATTTGAATCTCATCATCAGGAATTAGTTTATCTTGAAAGCTTCTAATACTTCTTCGGTTTTTAATAAATTCTAAAAAATCTTCTGGATTTATCATTATTATAATTTTTAAATAGGGTAATTGAATTACTAATTTTAAAATTGAAGGTGTTTTAAAGCTATGCCTAATTGTCCATAAGTAAGAAAAATTTTATTAGAAAAAAGGTTCATTTTTCCCAGTAACGCCGAATTGGGGAGGAAAGTTGTTCGCAGCCATTGGTTTTAGCAACTACATCATCTTCGATGCGAATACCAAATTTTTCTGGTAAATATATACCTGGTTCGATAGTATATGTATTTTTTAAGCTTAATGGAACCAAATTTGTTTGGATTATATACGGAGCTTCGTGAACATCTAAACCGATACCATGACCTGTTCGATGCGTAAAATATTGCCCGTATCCCTTTTTTATGATATAATCTCGAGCTGCTGCATCAACTTGAGAAGGTAATATCCCCACACTCCCAGCATTTCTCGCACGATGATTTGCTCCCTCTACTATATTATATACCTCAAGAAACCTTTCATCTGGGTGTCCAAACACGGTTGTATTAGTGATGTCGCCAACATAGCCTTTATAAGATGTGCCTGCATCAATTAAGACAACTTCGTCTCTTTTTAACTTTTTATTCGAAGGAGAACCATGAGGGTTTGAAGAATTCGCTCCGAACTGAACTAAGGCAAATAAAGATGACTCCCCTGATAACGAACTCATCTCCTTTTCTACTAGAACCGAAGCTTCTTTTTCAGTAATACCAATTGCGAGCTGATCAATCGCTGCTTCAATTCCTCTTGCAGAGAAATGACTTGCCTTTTTTATAAATTCGATTTCCTGATCAGTTTTTACGATACGCACGGTTTCCATTATCGGGAGAGCATCTACAAATGCAGCATCCGGAAGAATAGATTTAATCTTCGAAAAAACAGTGAAGGCTGTTTGCGGAGATATCGCAATATTTGTATCCTGAATACCATTATCTATACAAATTTTTTTTACTAATAAGAAGGGATCTTCAGTTTCTTCCCAAATGCTAATATCGTCTTGAGATAATGGAGTATTCTCTATATAATTTTGTAATTCGAAAGCAGGACATATTAGATGTGGAGTTCCGTTTGATTTAATAATCGCTAAAACCAATCTTTCAAGAGGTTTGCTTTTTGTGTTAAGTAAATACTGAAAATTTGTTCCTAATGTGCAAAATAATGCTTGGATCGATCGATCGCGTAATAATTTTTGAGTTTTTTCAATCCGAAGATGAAATTCTTTGTTAGATATTGAGCTCAAAACACCACATCACAAATTTTGATTTAATATAAAATCAAATCTCACAATGTTTAACAATATTACTAAATAAATAATGCCCCTTCTTGTCCTATCCCTTATAAGGTTCTCTACTTACCTTTGTTATTAAAATAATCTGATTCCAAATTGGGAAAGATTTTTTTCTTTCTACCTTCGCTTCTGAATTGAATGAGATTTAAATCATTTAACTTATTAATATGATATTGAATTGTTTTATGGTCAACCTTAAAATGTTTTGTAATTACACTGTTCCAAAGACCTGGCTCTTTCTCGATCATTTCGAGAATATGTAATGTTAACTTACTCTTACTCAATTTAAGATCGAGGTTCGAAATAGGATTTTTTTGATAATAGGGAAAGTATGCTATGAAATTTCCGATCCTTTTTTTACCCACTACCTTGTAAGTTTCTAAAATATCGAGGTGCCATACGAGATTACCCGCAGCTATTTCAGTTTTTCTTAATAACTCATTAAAATGAATTCCAGGTTCTTTAAGTATTAAATCAATAATTTTATTCCTATTTTGGTTCTCTAAGACATCAATTAGGCTTAAACGATGCGCACCCTTTTCAATTGGAATGGTTCTAGTTTTTAAGTAATGGAAATAATCTTTTTTTGAAATTAAAATCGCGATTGAAGCAATTCCTATGGCGCCAACAATTAAAATAATCACAAAAACCCAATTGTCAAAGATTTCAGAAACCTCAAAAAAAGTAACAAAATACTCCGTATCTGCTTGCAGGTTAGAGACTGAACCAACTAAAGAATATTCTGAATTAGATTCATTTAATTCCTCGATTGTATCAATAAGCTCCCAAGAGTCTTGAGAGGATTCATACAACGCTAAGGAATATTCTAAATTAGGATCTAAGCCATATAACGACCTTTTCATACTGCTTACTGTCAGATAATCTATTGTGGCATTAGTTTGAATTCGAAGAATGCAATTATATTTATACTGAAATTGGGCTTCGCCTTTTCTCGGCCCTTGAGGCGTTCTAGGCGTTCCGAAATTCTGCAATGACACTTTAGAACTTATATTAAGAGAAATAGGGTTGCTATTGTTGATAAGAAAATATATTTGACGATTTTCAATATTATTTTCGTACTGGATGTTAAGATCGATAAAAGAATCGGTGGAGATATCGAAAGTTATATTGTTTAAAAACAGGTATTTCACAGGTTCGTGAGGGTAGACCTTATCTTGAGTAGAAAATCCCGGAATATTTTCAGTTCTATAGGATAAAACTTGAGAAATTAGAATATTGAAATTAATAAATACTAATAATAGAACAAAAATACTGAATAATTTTGATCTGTTCTTTAATTTTAATTTAACCATATAAATAATCCAATAATTAATCGTTAGAATATTTTTGCTAAAAATTTAAAAAAAAATATTATTTAAATAAAAACTTTGGTGATTATTTTCTCTTTTTGATATAGAACACTAAACCGATTATTACTAATGCAACAACTCCGCCGCCAACGCTAAGACCGACAATTAATATCGTATAGTCAGGTAGGAGTATTGTCCATGTCGAAAAGTGAGATGACTCTGCAGTTAAAAAACCTGCTTCTACAGTTGTTGGTACATTAACCCATTCTTCTGTTGCTTCATCATAATAAGCCCATTGACCTATTTGATTTTCATTAGTAGCCCTTACACTTAATCTTGCTCGTGTAAAAGTTCCATTGCATTCTAATTTGACGACAAATCCTTCTTGGTATCGGTATTGATTGCGATTGCGATTTCTTATTTGATGCGTATTTCCCTTTTCCAAGCCTAAATCTGCTTGTTCTTCCGTACAAGTCATATTCATCTGAAGATCCTCAGTGCCTTCAATTTCAAGAGCAAAATCTTTGTCACCAATCCTTAACGCATCACAATCGAAATTTACATCTAAATTTACGCTTGCATTAAGTCTCAATTGTGTTCTTTGTCTAAATCGAAACATTGTAGCAACATTAGCTTGAATTTGAGCGTGGTATGTGTTAGTATTTTCAACTGGAATCGTTACATCAGGATCACCAACGGCGACAACATTGAACGATGTGAAAGCTGAAAATAACATCATTAAGAAAAATGTTCCTAAGAGAATTTTACTTAATTTTTTCATTTTTTTATCACTAAATTGTTTTAATTAATACAAACAAAAGCGATATAAAAAGGATTGAGGAATAATATTCTCCCATTGAATAATGAAATTAAGATTGATAATTGACTAATTTGGGTGAAATATAAATAGTAGAATTCAAGAATGGAACCAATAATATTGAAATAGTATTAATATTTGGGATAACAACAATCGCTTTAATTGGAATAGTAGCAATAAGAATTATCTTTCGGCGCAGAAAATTGATGTTAATTTTATTAGGAGCGATCAATGACTTTTCATAAAGGTTGTATGATTATTATTCAATCTATATCTACGAATAAGATTAAAGTCTCAAAAAATGAAGCTTCTTAATCCTTAAGTTTTAATATAATCATTTTGAAAATATTATTATACATATAAATATTATAAAAATATTGAAAAGGAATTCGTATTAATTATATTTTAATCTGAATTTCATAAATCTAAAAATGGAGAAAATCTTATGAGCTTAAAAGAATTCACGAAAGAAATTTTTACTCGATATGGTTTCACTGAAGAACAAATTAATGTGTACATCGTATATCTAAGAGTTCCAAGAGCAACATCATCTGAGGTATATTTGTCTTTAGCAGAAAGCCACCCGGAATTAACATACGAGGGTGTTCTGGATATTACTAATTGGTTAGTAGAAAAAGGCTTTCTTAAAAAAGTAACAGGAATAGTCGACAGATTTATTCCATTAGAGCCTTTCTTTGAACTTTACATAGGAGAGTCTAAATTATTCAGGGACGAGATTGGGAAGATAAAAGATTCTATATTAGCTGATCAATCAAATCGATTTGAGAAATTAGAAGCGATTCAAGATAAAAGCGTCAACGAAGTGGCAACTGCGGTCGAAGATCAAACTAGTCTATTTTTTGGAGACTCGGATACTAAGAATAACAACAAAAGAGAAAGGATCAATAGCTCGAGAAATCGTTTTACTGACACTTCAAAGTCTTTAGAAGAAAATTTGCATTCCATTATGGATACTCTAAACTCTAATAACAAAAATATTTGCGATACTAGAGTAAACGAAAACGAATCTACCGTTAATAAAGCAAAAAATGATTTAACTAGTTTGATTGCAGAACTTTTATCTGACTTTTCTAAAAGAGTTGAGGATTTAGAAAAAGAATTAAAAAGTAACTTAGATGATCATGTTGATAGACATCAGACTATTGCAAACGATCTTAAACCAAGAATGGAACAAATACTCGAAAAGTATTTAGAACGGATGGACAAAATTGTAGTTGATCTTAAAGAAAGGATTTCTAACTTGTTAAAAGAGCATTCGAACCATCTTAAAAATACGACTGATACGCTTCAAACTAATTTAAAAGCTACTGTCGATGAAAGACAAAGGGTATTAACAGATCAAACTAATGATTTTAAAAGTATGGCTTTAACGCTTATTGATAACCTACTAGAACATGCCAATAGATTCACAGATTTTACAGCAGAAATGGGCAAGAAGGGGTTTTTCTGGATGGGAAAGAAGAAAAAGTACAAAGCACGACACGAAACTACAATTCAAAACATTTTAAATTATACTGAACCAATGAAAGCGGATTTTACAGAAACTAGTGAAGATTACATAAAAAATACAAGAGATACCACAGATTTGCTGAAAACAGAAGTAACTGATTTAATGACTAAAGAGAACGATAACGTAGTAACAGAAACCACAGAACTTGACCATAAAGCTCAAGAAACAATAAATGTGCAATTAGAAACGCTAGCAACCGACATGTCAGGTGAAATCGATAGTACTTTACAAAATGGAGTTAAAGATTGCTCAGATACCACGATTAAGCTGAAAGACTCGTTAGAGAACTCGCTAAAAACTCATAACCGCCAATACGACGAAGCAATTAATAGCCACAAAGAAGATTCCTTAAAACATTATAGTGAGTATGACACGGATGTCAAAAGAATTAAAGAAGAGTGGATTAGAGATCTTAACGATAAATTTATCGGTGGAAAAAGAGATATATCCGATAAAATAACTGAAGAGATAAATCTGTGGGGTGATGAGTCAGCTGACTTGGATCGAAATTTGGGTGAAATGTTAATAGATCATAAAACAAAATACGAAGAAAATGCAAAAACACTCCAAAGTAGCTTAACTACTACAACAAGAGACACAACGCAAAACATTAAAGATGCAATAGCGGATTTTACGCTTCAATTTATGAACTCAATTGACGATGGTACAGAAATTGCAGAAAAAAATGAAATCACATTAGGTGATATTCATAATGCTTCAAGTTCCATCCCTGAAATCAAGGATATTACTACTTGGCAGGTAGTAGGACGAGATGCGTTAATAGCTGCAATTAAAGACGCCATATATAGAGTTAAATCTTCAATAATTATCGTAATGCCATATGTCATTCCCGAAATCTTACAAGTTATCAGCGAATTTGCTTACCAGAAAAAAGCTGTTCGCTTCATGTTGACGTCCCGCTTCGAGATGAGCCAGTATGGGGATATCATAAGAAAAATGATGGGATTGGGCAACATCCAGTTCAGACAACTCAGCGGGGCTGGAGAATTCTTCGCACTCACTCGAGACGCTGAGGAAGTCATAATTGGCCCTGCAACTGAGAAGGAAGGAGAGATGATAAGTGTTATTTCCAATCAGACCGCTTTCAGCATTTTATATAGTCAATTTATCGGACCTATCTTCCAAGCTAATAGTAGACCTATAAAGTAGAGGAAATTAACCAGAATCCAAAACTCGTAAATCTAATAAGAGATTTATTTTTAATCTTTCTTTTTTTAACATTTTGAATAGTTTCTGAATAAAATTTTAATGTATCAATCATCAAAGTTAAAAAAATTTCTAAAAAATCACCAATTCTGTGCTTAAAAGAAGAAATAAGTAATAAAAAGCTTAAGCTAATCTATTAGTTATAGTTTTGATATTAAGATTTTATTTAAAATCTATTTAAATTGTGTTTTAATAACATATATTCTTTTCCTGATAAGTAAATTAGACATAGATACTGTTCCTATTAATAGGATGTTAATGGCAGGAACTTACCACAAATTATTTAAATAAAAAAAACTCGATATATAACCTTTAAATGCCTAAAGATATATATAAGCTATGAATATAATTCTAAACTCTTATATCAAATAGGAAAGTTAATCACATGGCACTTATAATCACGCATCCTGGTTCTGCGCATTTAGATGATTTTTTATCTTGCTGTTTGGTCGTGAACAAGAGTGGGAATATTAAGAAAATCAAAAGGAAAGAACCAAATAAGGCAGAAATCAAAGACCCTACTATCTGGAAACTCGATGTTGGGGAAATGTTTGATCCAGAAATAAAATGCTTTGATCACCATCAAGACGACGTTGATGACGAGTGCACTCTTTCCTTATTGTTAAAATATTGGGGCTCTTGGTCAATTGCTAACGAGGTATATAATTGGCTCAAGATCGTTGTAATAAATGATATAATAGGACCAGAAGAGGTAACAAAACAGTTACAAATCTCTTATAAAGCCATGGGAGCACTGGATTCGTTTGTTGAAAGGACCCTACTAGATTTGTTTAAGAAACAGAATGAAATTAAAAAAGGGAGCCTTCTTTTCTCGCTTATGGAAATTATTGGTCAGAATTTTTTTGCATTAATTGATGAGTATACTACTGTTATGAGGGAAGTGAAAGAAAAATTAGAATATAAAACTATTAAGGGCGTACAATCGATCTTTTGCTACAAAGGGCTTAACCATTCTAGCACTCTAATACGCATTATAAGAGATAGAATGAAAGAAAAATGGCCAGATTTAAGGGGTGGCATTGCTATTTATCCTAATAAACGAGTTAAAGACACCATTGCTATACGGCGATATGATAACGATGAAAGGGTAGATTTTTCGAGGATATCGAATTACGATAAAGTGGTATATTCACATCCTAAGGGGTTTTTTATATCTGTGGAGCAAATGACTGAAGATCAGTTGGAACAATATATTAAGGACGCCATAAAAATCTGATTATTTCAGCTATAATATTTGATTTTTACTTATTTTCCTAAATTCTTTTATGAGGAGAAGGGAAAAGAAATATGAGCAATTATAAAAAAAACAGGGAGAGATTTATACGGGACTTCCTTAGGTAAGGTTTCGTCTAACATAGCTACTCATTTGTTATTATTTTTTTCCGAAACTAAACTACAGAATTAAGACAGTATGCTGCGATAGAGAAGTAACATTAGAAGCTTTTTGACCAACACGAAATCGCAAAATCTTACTATTAAAACGAGATTTTAATGCATCTAAAACAACCTTTTTATTAACTTACAACTTTTTATGCCAACTCTAAAAGGATTCTTAATATATTTAAATC
>JAGXNP010000101.1 GCA_019894885.1 Promethearchaeota archaeon
TCCTATCGGGACCTCAACAGAAGGTTCGTCCTCGTTATCCCACCACATCCTCAGAACCAACTTTCGTAGATAATTAGGATCAGAAGAAGCTATTGTCATCCAGATATGCTTAATAATACCAGCCCCTGTTATGTCGCAGATTTGATAACTTTCATTAGGTTTTAATTGAACATTATCCATATTACCCCCAGTCTTATCATAACTAGAAACTCGTTTCCTTTTTACATCCTTTCTTATTTGAGCTAAATTTGCTAAAGAATTCATTCCGAATTTCACGAAAAATATCCCTTTCTTAATTTTTTTTAAATGAACGTACGGCTTATATTCTAAAATATTAGGAAAAATAAATTTATATTGGTTATATAATTTTCTTACTAAATTCGGAGTAAACGAGAGGAGACTAAAATTTCATTAGACGGAGAATTTAGCAAGCATACTAAAATTTTATTAATCGTAGCTCTAATGTCTACAGCGTTCAGAAGTATGGGGATGAGCATTGTTCAAATTGGTTTGCCTTCATTTGTGGAGAGCATTGCTGGTTCTCTCACTTCCTACGGAATAATAATTGGTGTTTTTTCCGTGACTCAAAGTATTTTTCAATATCCATTTGCAGCAGTCTCAGATAAGTTAGGACGTCGAAAAGTAATTTTATTCGGAATGCTTATATATCTTTTAGGAACATTTTTATGTTTTACAGCTCAGGATGTAATCCAGTTGATCATCTACAGAGCAATTCAAGGAGCAGGTGCTTATACTTCAATTCTACAAGCAATTATTGGAGATATTTACAAAAAAGATCAACACAGTAAGGGAATGGGTTATTACTCTTTATATATGAATGTGGGATACTTCCTTGGATTCGTAATAGGGGGCTACATTGCGAGTTTCTTAGGATTTAGGAGTATTTTCTTGATATCGGGATTCCTAATTTGTTTTAGCATATTGTTTATTTTTTTCGTTCTGAAAGAGAATAATAAAACAGAGATGAATAAGAATCCAGATAAAAATATGGAATTCAATATGATAAATATAAAGATTCTCCTAAAAGAGCGTCAATATATCTTTTCACTATTGTTTAATTGCGTGAGATGGTTTTTATTCGGATTTATTACTGCTTATTTGATTTGGGTTTTACAAGACGATGTAAGAGGTTTTGGTTTAAGCGAAATCACTTCAAGTTATATAATGTTGGCTATTTTAGCACTTTATGTCGTGTTTATTTTCATTTCCAACAAGCTATTAGATCGATATGGACCTCGTAAATTAATGATGGTAGGACAAATTATAGTTATGGTTTTCGGAATTTCTTTCTTTTTCCCAGATTTTGTATTGAACCTCTCTGTTTTCTTAATAATAAGTTCATGTTTAGGAATAGGAATAGCATTGTTTGATCCCGCGGGGAATACTCTTTTATTAGAAGTAATTGAAGATATACAACCCGACTTAAAGGGTTCGGGGATCGGATTCAATAATGCAATCGGGTTTTTCTGTGGAGCAGTTGCTCCAATGATCATGAGCCCTATAGGTGAAATAGATATCTTTTTTCCCTTCTATGTTGTTTTTGGTTTGATGATTATTTCTCTCATTATATCTAAATTTTTAGTTGATAAGAAATATTAAAAATTCATAATTCTCCCGTAATTTGAACAAATACCTTTCTATTTCTTGGTCCATCGTATTCTGCGAAAATTATCCCTTGCCATGTTCCTAGCATTAATTTACCTTCGTGAATTAAAACATATATTGAATTTCCCGTTAAGGAACATTTAATATGAGCATCAGAATTCCCTTCACCGTGCTTAAAATCGTATCCTAATCCTCCACCTTTAGGAATTAACTTATTTAGATAATTCGCAACATCTTTAATTACAGATTGATCTGCATTTTCGTTTATAGTTATTCCCGCAGTAGTGTGAGGTACGAATATGCGGCAGGTACCTTCGTTAATATTAGAATTTTTTACTATTTTTTTAATTTCATTTGTAATTTCAAGTAATACTTCTCTTTCAGGGGTTTTTACATTAAATTCTTCAAAGATAATCATTATGTCACCATTTTAGAGCAATATTATATTCAAATATTATTAAAATTACCGTGCTTTCCTTTTCCTTCCGTAAAAATTTTACTGCCCTCTAAATATTCTCCGCTTTCAAGCGTTTTTAAACCAAATTCAAATTCCTTTATCATTGCGTCTTTAACGCTTAATCCCATTTGACTATAAACAGAAAGACGGTCATTTCTCATGCAAATCTGAGGAAAGGTAGCAATTTCCTTTGCTAAAATTTCTGCCTTAATTCTTGCTTGGCCATTATCTACTACTCGATTGGCTAATCCCCAAGTTAAAGCTTCTTCAGCATTTATGGAGCGCCCCGTTAAAATCATATCTAAAGCACGACTTAATCCAATAAGTCGCGGAAGTCTAACTGTGCCACCATCTACTAGAGGAACACCAAATCTACGGCAAAAGACCCCAAAAATAGCATTTTTCTCAACAACGCGCATATCACACCATAAAGCAAGTTCTAAGCCACCAGCAACAGCATAACCAGCTATGGCCGCAATGACTGGTTTGTTTAATCGCATTCTTGTTGGACCCATTGGTCCATCTCCCTCTTTTTCTACTTTATTTCCTCGTCCTTCAGTAATCGCCTTTAAATTAGCACCCGAACAGAAAGTCCCATTAGCACCCCATAATACAGCAACTAAAGCTTTTTCATCGCTTTCGAAATTTCTAAAAGCAGAACCCAGTTCTTGAGCTGTAGGTCCATCAACAGCGTTTTTAACTTCGGGATTATTAATGATAATTGTAAAAACAGGATAATTCTTCTCAATTAATACTACCATGTAATTTATTAGATTTAGAAGATTGATAAATTTAATTTAGGGAAAAAATTTTGTTCATTTACCAGCTATACCATTTTAGAATTGTTAGGAGTTAGGAATTATGAGCGCTCGGAAAAGAGTAATACAAGCATTAAATCACGAAGAGTCTGATCGCATACCACTTTTTTGTCAAATTATAATGCCTGGATTTCAGCGAGATCTCTTGAATTACTGGGGGGATTCATACTCCATGGATAGGAAATTTAAGTTATCTTATAGGGATTATAATTTAGAGTACAAACTTGGTTTTGATATGTCATGGGGCTTCGACTCATTTCCAAATTTCATTCCCCAGAAGCATATGCAAGAAAATCCTTTACCGAAATTACCTAATAATAATAAATATATTGATTATAACGGCAGAATCTTTTTAAAACAAAGAAATAAGGATATGGGGGGTGCTTATTATTTAGGAAATTATATTGATACAGAAGAAAAAGCAGATTATTTCCATGATACGTATTTCTCTATAGAATGGGAAGAAGCTCCAGATTTCGCTAGAAACATTAATAAACGATTAAGAAAATTCCCAACCGATGATTTTGTACCATGTTGCCATCTTAACCCAATTTTAGAGCCTCTATGGCAGGGATTAGGGTTAGGACTTTTAATTAAGTTGGTAAGGAAAAATAAAAGTAAAATTAAGCATTATATCGAGCTAAGGACAAAAAAATTAATTACAGCAGCAAGACTAAACGCAGAAACGGATTTTGATGTTTTCTTTATATGTGACGATACTGCTTTAAAAAATACTACTATGATAAACCCAAAATACCATCGAGAACTCATCATTCCAGCTTATAAGCAAGCCGTCCAAATTTTAAAAAAAGCAGGAAAATATGTTTGCTTTCACTCAGACGGATTTACTGAACCATATTTTGAAGGACTGATTGAAGCAGGATTCAGTGGTGTAGAATCTTTAGAACCCATGGCGGGCATGAATTTGAAACATTTGAAGGAAGCATATGGAGATAAGTTATGTCTAATCGGAAATATTGATGTTTCACAATTATTGCCCTATGGTTCAAAAGATGAAGTAGTTAATACGGTAAAAGAGTGTATTCGTGATGCTGGTGAAGGTGGGGGTTATATATTGAGTCCTTGTACGGATATTACAAATTCTTGCAAACTAGAGAATGTTTTAGCGATGATCTCTGCGACAAAGAAATACGGAGAATACCCTTTAAAGGTATGAATTTGGATTTTAAAAATAGAATTATATTAAAATAAAAAAAAAAGAAAATTATATTTAAAAGCCAAGCTCAATTAGCTTAGCTTTGTTATCTAGAACCTTTTCTGGAGTAAGTGGATAGAGTTTCCAGAAGATCAACGTACCTACTAAAATGGAACACGCAGGGATAATTCCTAGAAGAAGTCGAATTCCCAACAAAATCAATTCTACCTCGGCAACTGTATGAGTAGCAATTAAAGTTGCATAATCCGGAATTCCTGGTTCAAAGCTAGTAAGAGTGAATACCAGTGTTATTAATGCTTCGTCAATAAAAGCTGTAATAAGTCCTATTACTGCCCAAGTACCAACAAGGATACCTTTCTGGTTCTTCCCTTGACGAATAACAAAGTCATCTTGTACATTCGCATACAATACTGGCATTCCAATAGTCCACACACATCCATTTACAAAACCAACGAAAAACATGATTATTATTAAATCGATTTCAGTTTGGAAAAAAGTAAGTGATGCGTAAACACCAATTAATACGAAACTTCCAATAAGATAGAGTTTTTTATTGTTCTTCGTTTTTTTAAGAATTTTTAGCCAAACTGGAATAGAAAGTAATCCTCCCAATAGAAAAAATGCAAAATAAATGACCATTGCATCCGGATCGGTAGATTGTAAAAGAAATGTTACCAAATATGCCACCATTCCAATAGCTATAGTTGAAGCGGTAAGCCAGAGAGTGTACGAAGCATAGAGAGATATAAAACTTTTTTGCTTAATAACCAGCAATACACCTTTAAATACATTTATACGCTCATAGTCCCTTGAGTAATATCGATCAATAATTATCTTGTCCTCACGAGCACCCTTTATGACGAATATGATACCAAAGATAATCATTATTAACGCCATTATTGCTGCCATAATCATATATGATCCATCAATGAGAAGTAACGGTGGAAGCATCATTCCAAGGACTTGTGCGATCATGTCAAAGAAACCCCATGAACCAGCATATTTCCTTCTTTCTGTTTCGGTTCGAAATTTATCAGCACGAAGTATAGATGTATGGATCTCTACAAGTGTGATAAATAAATCATATATAAATAAAGAAAGCAATAGCCAAAGCATTACTGGTAAAGGATCTATCAATACATTAAGGGCATCCTTTGGTAGATCTGGAGCAGAGAATATCATGATTAGGGATAAAGATAGTGGAATTATTCCGATTGCTATCCACGGAAAGCGTCGACCCCATTTTCTTGTCCATTTAAAATTTCGATCAGTCAACCACCCAATTAATGGATCGTTAAGTCCAGCCCACGCTGTATTTATGGCAACGACGGTCAATATCCAAAGAGGGTTAAGACCTACTACTGTGTGATAATAAAAATACATGAAAAGACTCATTGTTGCTGATGGGATTGTCCAAGTAATATTGTAGGTTCCAAAAGAGAGAAAAGTCAAAAAACGATGTCTTGAAGTTGATTCTATATCTTCAGTCATAAAAACACCAATTTTAGATTAGTAAATTTTTTTTATTTGTTTTTCTTTATAAAAAAATTTGATTATTACTAATCAACTTTTCTTATTTTAAATATTTCCCTTTTATACTAATTATTTATGCCAAAAATGACAAAAAGTATAAATTTGACACATAAGATAGACATTAAATGATCATTTAAATTATCCCTAAATAATCTCTCTCGCATAAACCTTCCTGCAAAAACAATTGATTATTAGATTTTCCAAAAGAAATAAAATATAAAAAAAAAGTTTAGAAACCTATATCTTTCAGCTTAGCTTTGTTTTCTGACACTTTATCTTGAGTCAAAGGGTAAAGTTTCCAGAATGCAACCGTTCCTAGTGCCATAATGATCATCGGTATTACCCCTATTAGAAATTTTATCCCCCAGACAATGGGAATCATAGCATTAACACCAACCTCGGCTTCTAATAGTGCATATGTTGGAAATCCTTCTTTGAAACCCGTTATTGTGAAAACTATTGCGAACAATAACTCATCTATAAAAGCAGTAAAGAGACCTAAAACAGCCCAGGCTCCTATGAGAATTCCTTTTTGGTTTCTACCCGTGCGTACAACGAAATCATCTTGAACATGTGAAAAGAGAACTGGTATTTGAAGCGTCCAAACACACCCTATTGCAAAACCTGCTATGAACATGAAAATAGCTAAATCATAAAGACTTACGAAAAAGGTAAGTGGAATAAGTGCTATACAGAAAATAACGCTTCCAATGAGATAGAGTTTTCGTGTATCGTTCACTTTTTTAAGAATTTTGAGCCAAATTGGCACTGAAATCATTCCTCCTGTAATAAAAAGTGCAAATAAAAGTGTCATGATTTCTTCTGGAACTTGTAAAACAAATGTTGTTACATATGCGACCATCGCTGTCATCATTGTGTTCGCAATTCCAAACCCAGCTGCTGAAAACCAAAATCCCATAAAACTCTTCTGCTTTAACACCCCAATGGTACCTTTTAGAAATTTAAGGTGCTCATAGTTTGACGAATAATAACGATCTATCATAATCTTATCTTCCCGAGCACCAAATAGTAGAAATATTATCGCACATACAAGAGCTATCACAGCAATTATCGCTGCCATTATTGTGTAGTACTCCTTTCCGGCTCCAAAGATCAATAATGGCGGAATAGCAGTTCCAAGGACTACAGCAATCATGTCAAAAATTCCAAAATAACCGGAATATTTTCTTCTTTCAAATTCTGTTCGGAACTTATCTGCACGAAGCATATTACCATGGACATCAGATAAAGTTATGAAAAGTTCATTCAATAATAACGTTGTTAATAGCCATATAAAAGCTGGCCAAGGATTTACTGTAGCATCAGGTGAAGAAAAAATAAGAATTATAATAAAACACCAGGGAATGAGCCCCATAACCATCCATGGAAAGCGTCTTCCCCATTTCCTAGTCCATTTGAAATTTTTATCCGTTAAATAACCAATCAAAGGATCATTAAAAGCCCCCCAGACGGTATTGATCCCCGTTGCTAAGAAAATTGCAAATGGAGCTAGTCCGATTACCGTATGATAGTAGAAAAAGAGGTATAATCCCATTGTCTAGACTAGAATTGTCCATGTAATTTGCCACATACTAAATGATAAAAAGGTTTTCTTAGTATGCCTCGTAGTTTCTTGATTTAATTCTTCATTACTCATTATAATATCCTTTAATAATTTAAATGGTAATAATGAAGAATAATCCTAAGTATTAATTAATATTTCATTATTTTATAATATCTGTTATGAAAAGAAAATGACTAACTATATCTTAGATAATCAATTTTGGGAGCTAAGAATCCAGAAAAGTGAAGATCAAGGATTCCGCTATATACTTCATAGCAAAGTTGATAATGTAGTCTATGCCGATGAAGATTACAATTATAGAATTTTAACTTCTAGTAAGAAGGGATCTCGTTACATTTATTTATCTCATTTAGGATCAGAATATAAAGCCAAAAAGTTGTCGTCGAGAGATATTCAGATGGTTGGAAATGATAATTTAATAGTGAGAGGAAAATTCGAGGATACAGAGATACATATTACTCACGAATTTAAACTTACAGAAAAGAGTAGATGGTTGGACGAAAAAATCACATTAACTAATCAAGGTAAGAAAAAAAATAGATTTGGCTTGATCAATCTTGGCTTTAAGAAGTCTTTATTTAAACAATATTCAGGCTGGAGTGATAACTTAGATGAATTTATTTTAACAGCAATTCCTACTCGAAGATATATTGGATATGGAGATGATCGAAGAAAAGAGAATTTTAGTGCTAATGACATACTTTTTGGGGCTTGGGTCGCAAAAGAAGCAGAAATGCCCGGTTTTTGTGCTGAAGGCTGGTTGTGGGGTAATGAGCAAGGAGGATTACTTACGTGCAAATATAATCCATCTCAAATGGAATACTCTCGATTTCAAAAACTTGCAACGACATTACCTGGTAGAGGTGCTGAAGATATTGATATCCTATTTGGAGGTGTTTCCCTTTACGAGGGAAATCCCGAGCTTGCTACGATTCTAGAACCTAGTGAAAGTTATTCTTTTGGAGTTACTAAGTATGCTGTTTACGAAGGAGATTATAAAGAAGGTTATTATCTTTATAGAAGTCATCTTGAGGAACAAGGTCACAAGTATAAGGATAATTATGATCCTCCCGTCCATTGGAATGAATTGTACAACTTAGGATGGATCTCTGAAAAGACGGGATTTTTTGTAGAAGGCATAGAATTTGAAGTATACACATTAGAACAACTATATGAAGAGGCAGAAATAGCTCGAGATATTGGTGCTGAATGCTTGTATTTAGATCCAGGGTGGAATATAGCTTTAGGTTCTTCTATATGGAACAAGGAGAGATTTGGATTTTTAAAGGATTTTTCAAAAATTATTCATGATAAATACGGTTTAAAATTAGCTCTACACCTTATGATGAATTTTGAAGGAGAAAATGAACCCGACGAGTTTTATTTAAGAAATAAAAAGGGAGTAAGACTTGTAGCAGATCCATACATTGATTTGTTTTGCGTATGCGCTAATAATCACTGGGTTGAAGAGAAAACTCGCAGAATATTAGAACTAGCAAAAGAAGGAATAGACTTTTTCATGTTTGATTTCACGGATTTATCCATGTTTATGGCAGATGATCTTGGTTGTTTTAGCAAGGATCACGGGCACGAAGTCCCAATGTTAAGACACACTCACGCAGAAAATATTTTTAAAGTCATCCAAAACATAAAGAAGAAATTTCCCCATATCCTTATCGAGGCCCACGATAGGGGCGTAAAACCTCGACATCCGTTATATTACCAACACAGTCTTCCACACAGTTTTGACGAAAATTGGGGTTTTGAATGTATGTGGAATCCGATGCACGATTTATTGTCTGGAAGGGCAACGCAGCTTTTTGAATACAATTTAGCTTATTCAATTCCCTTGTATTTACATATAAATGAAAATAGCGATAACGAGAACATGCTGCAATTTTGGTGGTACGCCTCTCTTGCTAGACATTTAGGGATTGGCGGTCTGAAAGATATAAGTAATCCAAAATACAAAGCTTTACAACAAGCGATGCTTCTTTATAAATCGGTTAAATCTATTATAACACGAGGGACATTTTTTGGTCTGGATTACAACGTACATCTTCACGTGGCTGAAGATAACACTTCGGGTGTTATTACTGCTTTTAATCTATCTAGTCGAAAAAAAAGAGTGATTATTCACTCAGATTTCTCAAAATATGGGCTTCAAGTCAGTAAAGCAGAATTTTACAATGGAAAAAATGAATTATTATATGGCTCTGTATTTAAAGAATCTAATTTTGAAATAGAGATTCCCCCGCTGTCCCCAGTAATCGCAATTCTTAAGAAATAATCTATTCCTTATTTTTTTATAAAAAAGTTGAAGATTTTTATAGTATAAGTGGGTTAATATTATCATACATACACAATTAATATCTAAAAAGGGTGAATCTATTGGATTTAATAATTTTCTTAAAAGATGGATCTCAACATAAAATGATAATTGATAGATTAAAAGCATCTGGTATTAACGAGAATAACTTTTTTATTGAAAACCATAAAGAAGGTCGTCTTGAAATTCCTCTTAATTCTATTGATGGTTTTAAGATTGAAGCAGAACGTACATATCTTCTTCATGAAAGTACTCAAACATATTTAATTACAGCAGTTGGAATTCTTTCTAAACACTCGACGAGATAATCTCAGTACAACTAGTATTAAAAAAATATATTTAATTAAAATAGAAATGTAAATCAAGAAGGCGTGTTAAAATGAATATAATAGTTACCTTAAAGGATGGAACTGAACATTCCATGTTAATTTTTGAGCTAAAAGAGTGTGGCATATATCAGAAAACATTTATTATCGCAAGCAAAAAAGAACGAATAGAATTTCCCATTGCTTCTCTGAGTGGTTTTAGAATTGAAACTTCTAAAGGGAGAATCTGGGAGGGTGATAGCGCGATTTTAAATCCAGCTATTATCATTCTCTCTCAATTTTTACCTTAATCTAATCTACTTTTTTATTTTCTTATTTTTGAATGTAGTTTAATTTGAATTTATCGGGTATTTGCGGTATTTTTCAATTGCATCTCTTAGCACCTTGAGGTTCTCCAGAGGGGTAGTCAAGATATTGTGGGACGGACCCACAAAATAACCACCTTTATTACCTGCTGCTTTTACGCAACGTTTTACCTCCTCTATGATATCCTCAGGTGTTCCAAAGTTAAGAATTCGACTTGAATCTATTCCTCCCATAAAACTTAATTTATCACCAAGAGTTTCCTTCAGGTGAGCTAAATCGACACCAGCTGCAGGTTCAAGCGCTTGAATACAATTGAGTCCCGCTTCTGCCATAAAGGGTAAGTTTTTATCAATATATCCGCAAGAATGTTGAACGATAAACATACCTCGTTGCTTACAAGCGTTATAAAACTTTTTATAATAAGGTAAAATGAATTTCTTAAATTGTTCAATTGATAATATCGATCGTCCTTTATAGCCTAAATCATCTGAATAAAAAACGATATCTACTCCAGCTTCATGAAATCGTTTGATAACTTCGATATTTAATTTCGTATACTCGTTAAGAACTTCGTGGATAAATTGGGGATTTTTTCGCATATTATAGGCCACGCGGCTCATTGTCATCCCTTCAAATAGAGATTCATGAATAGCGACAGGTACGAACGCCATCGGATGTAGATACTTTTTTAGAGAATCTACATATCCATCCCAAATTTGGGGTGAATAATTAAGCTTGTCATTAACTTGCTCTGAAGGTTTTCCATATTTATCCCAATAATAGTGAACTATTTCCGGAGTTCGAAAATGTCC
>JAGXNP010000102.1 GCA_019894885.1 Promethearchaeota archaeon
GAACAAGCCTTAGAAATTGCAGATACTTATCGAAATACAATTGATTATATGAAAGGGAATGCTTTAAGATGGAACACTCAGATTGAATTAATAGGGAAGGAAGTAGATAAATGGTTAATTGAAATAAATGTTCAATTGAAAGATATTAACTCACGTTTCTCATCCCAGATATCAAAAACATCACAAACAATTGACTCAAGTCAAATAAAAGAAAAAAATGCACTGGAGAGGGATAGGATTGATCAGTGGAATGTTAATGAGAAAAGGAATGTAATAGAAAATATTTCAGTTTTATTTAAAACAGCTGAGAGAAATCTTGAAGAAATTATAAAAAAAAACAAATCATTCACTCATACTGACATATTGAAGGGGAGAGTATTTAATGATCTAATTGCTCCTTTCGAAAATCATTTTAAGTATTTGATAGAAGAGGGGAATAATTTTATACATTCAGTTACATCACTTACAGAGAAGTATATGGCGTTAAAAGAAAGAGCTCTGGAAATAGATTTTGAAGCAAAGAAAAAACTAGATAGTTTTAGTTCTTCATTACATTTGAAGCTGCAAGATCGAGATAAAAATCTTTCTGCTTTTGAAGAAGAGAAAGAAATAAAGATTTCAGAAATAAAAGCTTCACAAGATTCAATTGAAGACCTATATTCACAGATAAAAAACATCATAAAAACTAAAAATGGAAATTGTTTACGGGAGGCAAAAGATTTAATATCTTGGTCGTTAGCTGATAACGAATCCGAACTATTTTCTCGACCAATTGTCTGGATTTACATGCCTTTGTATGCCATGTTTAGCGAAAATGAGAAAACACAAGAAGAAAAGATGTTTTCAGTTTTCCCAGGATTTATAACTAATGATCCAGATAACAGGTATCAAGAAATTTCTGGGGCAATGCTTAGTTTAAAAGAAGCTGTTAATGAGCGAATTGAAGAAGATATGGCACTGAGATCGAACTTTGAATTTTCATGCGAAAATGGAAATATTCTAGAGGATTCAAGTTTAAACAAAAAAATACAGCAAGGAATTTCTATTTTAAGAAGAAATGCAATAATTAACGATAACATAGAAAAAGAAATAAGAAACAAGTTAGGTTCGATACTAACTCGCTAATTTTTCTTTAGAAGAAGATGTATGCAAAAAAGCTTCCTGTTTCTAAAATTTTTGGTAAGATTATCATTTTTTTCAATAATCATAGACGGTAGCATTACAATCAGAACAAGATAGTTTTACCTTAGTAGCAAGAAATCCTCTTCTTTCTTTGGTTTGATTTAGGTTTTTATAAAAATTAAAAAAATAGAGTTAGAATCTCAGGGACAAAACCCGATAATACTATAGAGAGGAAAAGTAATGCGGAAAGGAGAAGCAGTACAAAATCCAATTTCGAAAAGTATATTGAAGACCTTCAAAACGTTCTAACAATTCCAGATGCAATTAATCTTATTACAGTTGATTATACTTATAGTTCTGACTTTGATCTTTTTATCAAGGAAAAATTCGAGAAGGGTTATCAATCAGAAGATCGGTTATTAATAATCGTTTTATTAGGGCAGAAGAGCGATAGAGCCATTCAAAACATCAATAAGAAACTTCAAGAAACTATTAGGGAAGATGACGGTTCAAATAACTATGAGAACATAAGAATAATAACTTCGGAGCAATACGGAGAATTTCTTGGATTTAATAATCCAAGTTTATCAATAAATGATAAGAATTTTAAAAAGTTGTTTGACCGTTATCAAGACTTATCGTTCAACCTTTTCCACGGTATGGATAAACTTTTTGGAGCAATATATCAGAATAAACGCGCAGTCAGTTGGTTAGAAGGTCATCACGCATACGAAGACTGGGTTAAAATTTATTGGTAAGGTGTTAAAGTTTAAATACTTTTTTTTTTATATATTCTCGTAAGTTTAACATAATAAATTAATTAAAAATTTTAGGACATTTTTGGGTCTTATATTGAGAATTAACCATTTAATTAAGTTAGTGTCGGAAGCTGCCGATGGAAAAGAAAATTTCAAGGAAGGGGTAATCGGATTCAACAATTATGGATTTATTTTTAGGAATTTCGATTATATATCTAAAAATTCCTTTATCATTGGGGATGGGAGCAGTAAGCTTTGTTCGATTGGTGCTTTCAAAGACATTTATAGAAAGTCTTTAGAACTTCAAGGACCATTAAAAAGTCCCAAAGACCTACTTAATTACAATCCGAAACATGATTTGTATTTTGGCGGAGCGTTAAGAACATTAGTTCCTAACATGAAGTTCGGCGGTTACGAAAGCCTATTTCACGTATGGATGTTTGTCAAGACTCCTAAAAGTCAGATGTTTCCGGCAACTTTTTACTACGGACAATCCGGTACCTCAATTGGAGCTTGGTCTCCCGATTATCGCGTTTTTCTTTTTGCGGAAGAAAGGACTTTTCCTCAAGAATTTGAATCTAATATGAATTTTACCCCGTTCAATTTTTCAGCGGTAGAGTTAGAGGAATTTATAGAAGCTCTTGAGCTTGCGTTATATAAAGTGCCAATATCAGATTTTGAAGGCGTTTACGAACACGACTTGGGGAGAGAACTAATGGGAATAAAATCGGGCAAACCATTTGTAAAAACTTTGGAAAAGGAACGAAAGGAGATCGAAACGTGGTCGTATTCTATTAAGGGAAACGACGAAGCTTCGAATTTAAATAGTGATTTTATTGATATTATGATTGACCAGCTTACTCCCGAGGAAAACAAAAAATATCCTAGAAATATCCCAGAGAGCATGGATGCAATTTTAATTGAAAGAGCGTACGATCAGTTAATAGCTCACGCTTACATGAAGAAATCTCGATTAGCGTTTATGGTTCTTGGAGTTTTTTTAATGTTGCACGGAAGTAAGATCACAGAAGGACTTAGCCAGACCATTCTCAAGTATTCTGATTGGGAATACGAGAAAGATCAGCTGAAAAACGAGAAAGACCGCGATGAAAGAAAGAGATTTTTGGACGATTTTCGCGAAAAAATAAAGAACTACAACGGAACGAAGGTAGTTAAAGTTCCATTTTATTCCGTTACTCGAGTCCTCAACGAGAAGAGAGAAAAAGGCGATACTACGCCAATTTGGCGCCAAAATATCGATTATTCAATAAAAGCTTCACCAGATTGAAAAAAATCCAACAAGGAATTTCAACCCTAAGAAGAACTACGGTATTGAGCGAACAAATGGAAAACGATTTAAGAAGTAAGTTAGGTTTAATATTCACTCAATAGTATTCCTACAAAAAAAATGCATAGAAAAAAAATAGACATTAAAAAGAAATTAAACTTAAAAAAAAAAGCTTTAAGATCTTATTTTTTACACATTGAAAAGGATAGTGGAAAGGACAAAATAACCGATCTACAAAAACAGATTCTTAATAATGGGATGGTTTATCTCCAGATGAGGTTACCTATAGAAAAAATTACTAAGGAATTTGAAAATACTTTAAAGGAGAAGATTGAGAAAAAAATTTATCGCGCGAACATTCGCGTAGCTGAACTCAAAGATCTCTCAATCATTACTGACATCTATAACAAATCATGGCTAACAAGTTCTACACCGTTTAGACCAATTCAAAGGGAAACCCTTAAAACAATTTTCACCGACCAAAATGCAGTATTTCTTATTGCAAATGTATATGGTAGTGACGGAGGTTTTGTAATTTTAGATTTTGAAGGAGAAAATAATGAATACGGAGTAATTGCGGGTTTAGGGGTTTCACCAAGGTTTCAAGGGAAAGGTTTAGGAACTATTTTGGGTATGGCAGCGTGGAATTACTTTAAAGAGAAAGGTTTGAAAGAATTAAGATGTGAGGTATACAAAGATAATCAAAAATCTTTTAGCTTCATTAAAGGATTAAATTTTGAAGAATTTGGACGCATTGTCTACCGTAAAGAAGATTTTGAGTTAGATTAAAATCTTACTATTTACTTTATCAAAATAAAGTTAATTGAAGTAATCAATGTCAAACTCAAGATTAAACTTAAAAAAAAGTAAAATACGAAGTTATTTCCTAAGTATTGATAAGAAGGATCAAAAAGAGGAAGAAGTTGGACCACTAGAATATGTCCAAATGAAAATACCAGTTTCAGATATAACTCCTGAACTTGAGGAAAACCTTACAAAAAAAGTAAAAAACAATTTCCTTAGAGCAAAGATCAGAGAAGCAAATGAAGAAGACCTCCCAAGTGTGAAATACCTCTATGATAGATCTTGGTTAACTTCACAAACACCGTTTTCAGCAATTTCGGTAAGTTCGTTGAAAAACATTTGGGAATATCCCGAAACGATAATATTAATCGCAAAAGTTTATGGCTCTGATGCTGGATTCGCTATACTCGATTTTGAAGGTGAAAATCGAGAGTTTGGTGTAATAGCAGGCATGGGAATATTACCCCGTTTTCAAAGAAAGGGTCTTGGAACCGTTATAGGTATGGCAGCATGGAACTATTTTAAAAGCAAAGGAGTACATGAATTGCGATGTGAAGTATATAAAGGAAATAAAGTATCGTATCAGTTCATTAAATCTATTGGTTTCAAAGAATATGATATAAAAACCTATAGGAGAGAAGATTTTTTCTCAGAATCATAAAAAACTAAATGATCCTAAAATAAAAAGAGCAATTTAAAACATTTTAAATAGGTGGGACTGTTACGGTAAAACTTAAAAGTATTGAACTAATTAAAGGACTTTCTATTCTGATAATACTAATCTCGAATGCAATTAATTATTGGTTAGTGTTTGATAGCGAATCTATCTATGTTCTCACCTTACTGCTTGCCTTTTTAAACACACTTGGTCCTAGTTTGTACATATTTATCGTTTCATTCTCCATTTCTTTCACTCTTAATAAAAAAATGGGAAGGATTCCTGAAAGATTAAATAGAAATTCAGTATTGATTCAAGGTTTTTTCATGATTTCATTAGGAATTGTATTCAATTTAATAACAAATTCAAGTTCCCATTTTCCTCAGAATCTTTGGGGGTGGAACATTCTTGTCTTTTTAGGTTTCTCACATTTTATTAGTTATTTCATCTTCAAATTAGTCAGATGGGCTAGATTTGTTATTGGCTTGAATATTATATTTTTTACATCTGGTATTAGAGAATTACTTTTCTTAGGAAAAGATCTGAATCCTATAATTGATATCATGTATTTCATCGTTGTATCGCCTATACCGAATTTCTCTTTATTACCTTATGCCTCGATTTCTGTTTTCTCTACGGTATTTGGAGAATTAATATATGAATCAATCCATTTAAACTCAAGTACGGCTAATCTACATTCTACGAACTCAATAGTTAAATACGGCACATTTTTACTAATATGTGGACTTCTGCTTCCATTCTTTGATATTGGATTCATAATTACGGGAGAGAATTTTGATCCGTTAATGTATCCATTTATTGATGCTATTCCCATTTTAAAAGCGTACCCTACTACATTTATCTCGGGAATACCAACATTTCTATATGCAGGAACTCCATCTAACCTTTTTATTTCAATGGGAGTTGCATTGCTTTTTATTGGTAGAAAATATTACAGAAAGGATGTCTTGCATAAAAAAAATTTAAAATTAAATATATTGTCTATTTTTGGGAAGAATTCAATAACTTTATTCTTTCTCCAATTCATATTCTTGCCTCTTTTTTATCAAAAATTACCTTTGCTAATATTTATTGAATTCTTAATAGCTTACATTGTTTTGTTAGTATTTTTATTATATTTATGGCAAAAATACGGAAATTCTATACCATCATTTGATTGGATGCTAAAAAAAATAGATGAGCGCTTTATTAAGTAGTCTTGTGATTTTCTGTATCTTTTAATGAGTTAATTTTTCCATCTATAATGGTTTTATTATAATCATCCTCTAATTCAGCGTAAAGATTTTTTGCAATTTCAAAATTACTTATCGCAAGATCATACCTCTGTCTAGAAATATAAATATCTCCTAATTTATCATGAATGTCTGCTGCAATCTTGGATTTATTTAAATTCTCAAAAATTTCTAAAGCTTCTCCATAATACTGAATAGCTTTTTGATCGTTCTGTATAAATTCTTGAAAAATTTTTGCAACTTGATACTTCATTTCAGCGATTTTTAACTTATCTCCAAATTTTTGGTAAATGTCTTTAGAATAACTAAAATAATCAATAGCTTTTCTATCTTCGCCTTTTAGTGAATAAAACTTAGCTATCGCTTCTAAAACAATCCCTTCTTTAATATTTTCTTGAATTTCAAATGTTCTTACAGCTTCTAAACTTTTCAATAAGTAATCCTCCGCCTCTAAATCGCTATCCCATAATGAATGTAAGTACCCCAAATAAAGAAAACACTCCCATTCTAATTTTTTTCTTATAAAAATTGATATGTGGTTTTTAATCCCATTGACAAGCTCTAATGCACCTGTTAAGCATGTGAAAGATTGATCGTAGTATTCTTCTCCAAGATGATAATACATTTTTCCATACTTAGTACGTGTTTGGATTACTCCATACATATCATCGGCCTGAATAAAAAAGTCGAGATTTCGTTTTAGGATTCTCTTTACACGGTCGTAGTCTTCTAAGGATAGCAATATCTCTACCAGATTACTAGCCGTTTTTATCGCTTCTAATTCGAGGTTTTCACCATCAGCTAAAGTTAAAGCCTTTTGATAATATTTATTAGCGTTCTCTAAATCATTTATTAAGTGATAAACATTCCCTAAATTATTCAACACTTGGATTTCCTTTATAACATCGTCAATTTCTTCTATAAAACTTAGAGCTCTATCAAAATGATAAATTGCTTGGTCAAAAAATCCGGTTTCTTCATGAATAAGGCCAATTTCGTTATGGGTTATGATAAGATTCATTTTGTCTTCCTCTTCTTTGAAATTCTCTAATGCTAATTCTAAATTTTTCAATGCGTTTGAAAAATCTCTCTTCTTATAAAAAAGGCTTGCTTTCTTGAGAAGTAAATTACCCATGTTTTTTCCTAATCTCTCGCTATCACTAAGTTGACTTTCGAGTTGAGATAACTCGTATTCAATAGTCTCATCATCGATTATGTTGACATCGAAAAATTCCTCTTCTTCTATAAATTCGTTTCCGTAAATTGATATTCCGCTAGGAATCGGTCTTACCCGATTATTGGAAAGACTATTGATATTTGTTATTAACGGTTTATTACAATTACGACAATAGCTCCAACTAATTTCGATTGGGTTCCTACAAAAGGGACATTTATTCATTAGGAAGTGTTTATTTATTATTTAGTTTAATTTAAAATGATAATTCATTCATATATAATTTTTTAAATTAAATGTAAAACAAAAAAACAGTTTATTGGATTAATTGTGTGAGTTTTTAGCCGTATTGAGGTAATCATTTAACTCTTTATTAATCTCATCTTCGCTTAATCCTAGCGAATTTAAAAGGATTCTAATCTGCAAAATTGAATTTTTTGCTCTTACTTTATTAGCAATACTCAGAGCTTTTATATACACCTCTTTTGCTTCGTTCATCCTAAACTGATATACCATTACCTCTCCAATGTAGCCTAATCCTTTAAGAATTAATTCTGTATAGCTTGATTCGATTGCTTTATTTGTTCCCTTCTTAAAATAGATAATGGCTTGATTGAAATCGCTATCTTTTTTTTTTATAATACCTAGATTAAAATAGGAAATTATAATGCCCTTTACATCATCTAATTCTTTAAATGCCTTGAGAGATTTTTTATAAAGTTCATATACAACATCCCAATTTTCTTGATTCTCATAGATAGTAATTAAATTACCCAAACAATCTAATAAATTATAGATGTCTTTGTTATCAGAACAAATAGCACTACACTCAAGGAAAATTTCGCAAGCTTCATCATATTGGTTTAATTTGATGAAACTATTGCCAATTCCTTTTAAACTAGTGATTTGCTCTTTAATCTGTTTTAATTCATCATATATATCGAAAGCGTTTTCATAGAATTCAATTGATTTCTGATAGTCACCCTTTTTATAATAGAGCGTACCTAGTACACCATAAACATCTGCTTGACCTAACCTATCTTTCTGCTTTTGAAAATGTTTTAAACATAGCAGATAATTCTTTTCGGATTCCTTAAATAGTTCTAATTGTAGCTGAATTAAGGCGATATCACTTAATTCGTGGATATAGTTGGAATCCTTTCCAATTTGCTCCAATTCCTTCAAAATAATTAATTTTTCTTTTAGTAGGGCCTCTAATTCTTGTTGGGTATACTCATCTTTGTTTTCAACCATAAATAAGAAGGAAAACTAATTAATTTTAATTAAATTACCATGTGCTATAACATCTCTTCCAAAATCTCTGCTGCGTTCTTCACACATTGAATACATTTTTTTTCTAATAATTCATTTTGGTTGAAATAATCCCTACCTTCAGGAGTGTTTATATCGCAGCCAAGCAATTCCTTACAAATCAATGAACCGTTATTTTCTTGAAATTGGGTAGAGAATTCGCTGATAAGCTGATATGTCTTTTCTTTGGCTTCCATATCCTTTGATACGCCCATACCATTTTTTAATCCAATAACCATATAAGCTCCAGTCACAGCACCGCAAGTTCTACCACTACGTGCCATTCCTCCCCCAAAACCAGTAGATATTTTCAAAGCTTTATCCCGATCTAATCCATAATGAGGTGCATAAGTGCTGAATATTGATTGAGCACAACTGAAATTTTCTTTAAAACTTGAAAGAGCTTCTTCTATTCTCGACATTTTAAATAACTGTGTTTTGTTGTAAATAATACATTTTAAACCGATAAGAAATATAAAATTTCTTATCTATTATATATTTAGAGATAGATTAAGCAAAAAATTTCTGAATAAAGGTATTTCGTATGAAGGTAAAAGCAAGATTATTCGATAAACTTGATGAAAATAAGGTTAAATGTCATATATGTGCTAATGAATGTACTATCCTACCAGATAAGGTAGGAATCTGTAGAACTAGAAAAAACTACAACGGAGAATTATTTACTTTAATTTATGGATCAATGATTTCCAAGGGAAGTTTAGATCCTATAGAAAAGAAACCACTCTATAATTTTTGGCCGGGAGCTACAGCTTATTCTATTGCTTCTATAGGATGCTCCTTCAAGTGCAAAAACTGTCAAAATTGGAATATAAGCCAAGCAAATCCATCTGAAAATGGAAAAAGTGGATTTTACACCTTAGAAGGAATGGAAAATCGAAGAATGAGTTTAGTGGAAACGACGCCTAGTAAGCTGGTTGAAATGGTTAAAAAGAGCGGAGCAAAAGCACTTGCTTATACTTATAACGAGCCTTTAATTTGGCACGAATGGATTATAGATACCGCATCGTTACTAAAACAAGAAGGTATTAAGACTATTCTTGTAACAAACGGGTATTCTACCGCAGAAGCTAGAAAAGAATTAATAGAAGTTGGAATCGATGCTGCTAATATAGATATTAAATCAATGTCTGATGAGTTTTATAAAACTATTTGTGGTGTTACATCAGTGCAACCCGTGCTCAACACGGCTAAAGAGTTTAAATCTAACGGAATTCACATAGAAATAACAAATCTAATAATACCGGATTTAAACGATGGTGATGAGGATATTAAAATTCTCTCAAAATGGATTGTTAATAATTTAGGACCTAATACACCCACTCACTTCTCTGCATATCATCCAGTTTTTAAGGAACCTTCTAAGGATCGAACTCCATTCGAAACTTTAGATAAAGCCTATAATATCGCTACAAAGGAAGGTCTTAAATTTGTGTATGTAGGGAATATAAGTCATGAAAAAGGAGGAAATACTTACTGTCCAAACTGTAATCACTTAATTTTGGGAAGGAGTGGTTATAGGTTCACAAAAATTGATATAACTGATTCTAAGAAATGTCCAAATTGCCAATACGATTTAAGTAACGATATTAAGGGCGAAATTAATAGAAAATCCTCTCAAAGGTTTAGCTTTTTTTAGGTAGAGAGAGAAAATAATAAAAAAGATTAGAAAATTAGATTAAAAAAATCCAGTTATTGATACTCCTACTACGAGGAGTAAAAACCCTTGAAGTAAACAGAATGCTGCTATTATAAACGCTAAAACAGGCCATGATATAGCTTTCGAAATTCCCATTAAAACTCCAATATAGAATTTGACAGTTAGTGCAATAAATGCAAATACTATAATAAATACAATTATTAAGAGCAGTTTTGGATCAATAAATACTGCAATAACTTGGACTAGTTGATCTGGAATCACGGAAGCTACTACAACAACTACGATTGATGCTAAAAGTATTCCTATCACGCTGGATATTGGAAGGTCGTTTAAAGGTTTTAATAAAGTAAAGACACCTATAATAATTAAAAAAACTGATGTAAATACACTTGCATTAGGATTATTGAATGCAAAAGCACGGCTTGGAGGTTGATTTAGGATTAATCCACCAACACCACTGAGTAGGCTTAATATTCCTATTACAATTCCAAAATAGGTTAGAAATTTCAAAAGTTTTGTAACATCGAAATCCCAGTCTTCTACTTTTCTTTTTTTAACCGATCCTCTTCTTTTAGCTTCGTATATTGCGTAAACTAACCATATAACACCAAGTAGCAAAGTAAAGAATCCAGCGAATTCTGCCAAAGGTCTTAAAAAGGCTTCTGTAAAATCAAATTGATATATCAACAAATTTCACTTCTTTAAGTTAATTTAAAATTGTTATTATGTTCTATATCACTTCTTAAGTATTTATATTATATCTAGTCCAATTTTTAAATTGTATCAAATTCGAAAAAGGAATGAAGATTGACTAAATATTAAGTTTTAATTAATAAATGAAACACAC
>JAGXNP010000103.1 GCA_019894885.1 Promethearchaeota archaeon
GTTCTTTTCCTCGCCCCATATATATCTCCCCTAGAGCGCCTTCCTTAATAATTTCCTTAACCTTGCTAAATGTGGGAGCATACATGTTGTTTTCGCAATAGAAAATTGTTTTATTCGAAGAATTTTCTACATCTAACATTTCACTTGCTTCTTTAATGTTTCTAGCTAAAGGTTTCTCTACGAGTGCATGCTTTCCTGAGTTCAAGATATTGCAAGTTACTTCTTTATGCAAATTATTTGGAACACATGCAGAAACAGCATCACATTCCAATTTTAGTAAATCTTTATAATCCTTAAAGTAGTTATTGATAATATTATATTTTTTCATTAAACTATTGGCTTCATCTTTATTATTTGACGCTATTCCCACAATTTCTACATTTGGTAGTAAGGAATATGAATAGCAATGATGATCAGCAATAAAACCCGACCCAATAATGCCTACTTTAATCTTTTTCATTTTAAATTTCCATTAATAATTCTGATTAATTATAATTTGGGTTTTCAAATTTATAATTGTAGCTGGATTTTATTTCCAGAATTCAGAAGAAGAACTGAACCTTTTAATTTTGGAGAAAGGACAAGCAGCAATACAATTCCCACAATCACCTGAATTTTCGATCCAAAATTCAAAACATTTTTCTACATCGACATAGTATTTTTTAACACTTGAATTGTTAGAAATCGTAGCGGGTTTAAAAGTGGGGTATTTTTCTTTTGTAATTGCGTCGTTTTCACAAGCCTCAGCGCATTTATAGCAATTTTTACAGAAATTCTCAACTTTTTTAATAAAACTTAAGTTCAAATCATCTGCTATTAAAGGCATGTCTGTAAAAACTTTACAAATTCTAACTCTTGGCCCATATTCTGGGGTGAGTAACAATCCATTTCTACCTAAAGCTCCTAAACCTGCATCAATTGCCAGCGGTATACTAAGTGCAGTATCGTTGCCACATTGGATTGCTCGATATCCTAAATTTCTGATAAATTCACCTAAACAGGCGATTGCAAAAGCCATTTTTGAATAACCTACGGCTGCTGCAGCCGAGGCTGGTTGAGCAGGAGCAGTAGAAATTGCTATTTGGTCCATTTCGATAGCCATAACAATCGCTTTATTTATGCCCTCTGGTAAATTAATTGGGCTTTCTAATATAAAATTAGATGCATCACCTTTTCTAATCCTTTCTTTTGAATCTGCTTCGCTGGTTAATACAGGTCTTACAAAACCAGTTTTATAAATCCATCTCTCGTTAACATCTGCAATACCAACTAGTGATGCTCCATAAAATTTAGCTGCTCTTTTCATCTTTTCAGTAAATGCTTTTAAATCCTTAACGGGATATTTTTCTCTCATCCAGTCTACACCGTATCCTATATCTATTAATTCTTCTCTATGCCAACTGAAAGCAAAAGGAAATTTCTCATAAACAGTCCATCCTGCTGCAACCAGTGCAAAATCAAGACGAGAATACCCATCTTCACCCGAGTTAATATGATTGTCTATATTATACTCGAACATTTTCCCATAAGTAGGCAACGATTTATCCCATAATCTCCTATAAATCATGTTATACTTCTGCTCGAAGCGACGGTAAGAATTCTCGTCAATTTCATAGGGAGAATCTTTTTTTGTTTGCATCTCAATCTTTTTTCTCTATTAAATTCTTTTTTTACTACTTCTTTTAAAGAGTTAAGTCTATTATATATTATTTTAAACCATAAAATATAAAATTTTAAGAAGAAATTTATAAGTTTTAGTATCATCATTTTTTCTATGCCCATATATATTCTTACAACTGAACTTCAAAACAAAAATTTAGTAAAAAACCGTAAGGAACACGGTGAAAAATATCTAAAATTAGTAAAAGAAAAAGTTCCGAATGTTAAATGGATTTCACATTACGCAATATTGGGATCATATGATTTTATAGATATTTTCGAAGCAGATAACGAACATGAAGCAGCAAAAGTCTCTTAACTTTTCCGAAATGCAGGGGCTGCTTTTGCAGAAAGCTGGACCGCCATTAGATATACAGAATTTTTTAAATTAATGGAAGAATTAGAATAAAAGAAGAATTGTTCGCTCATGAAGAGGTTTATAGTACAAATAGGATTAGGCGTAGATCAACACGGACATAATGATGATTGCACTAATGCCGCAATAAAGGCGGTTAAAAACGCAATCTCAAATAACTGCCTTACAGGTCTATTGGAGATTTGTGGTTTAAAAGAACCAAGTGATCTTCAAAAAATGATCGTACATGTGAAGATTGGAGCACCTTATCCCGAAAACATTAAAAGAGAAAGAATTTTACATATTATTCCATTTGGGGTCAAATCAATTGAGATAGAAAAAGGAGGATTAGTTGCAGCAGGGATTATGATTAAAAAATTAGGGGATACATCTGATAAAATAATTGTTTGTAATGCGGCTGTAACTGTATCGATCCTATAAAAAGAAAAGTAAGTACAGTAAAAGGAGTAAAAATAATATGGTGAAAAGATGCAAATGGGCAGATTACAATGATTTGATGAAGGAATATCATGATAAAGAATGGGGAACACCTCAACATAATGACAAAATGCTCTTCGAGCTCTTGATTTTGGAAGGAATGCAAGCTGGCTTAAGCTGGAACACAGTGCTTCAAAAACGAGACAATTTTAGAAAAGCTTTTGATAATTTTGACCATAATAAAATTATAAGATATAAAGAAAATAAAATCGAGGAATTGATGCGAAACGAAGGAATAATTCGAAATCGATTAAAAATTCAATCCGTAATCACAAACGCTAAATCTTTTATTAAAGTTCAAGCAGAATTTGGTTCATTTAATAACTACATATGGGATTTTGTGAATAATAAATCAGTTCATAATTCTTGGAAAAAGTTAGAAGATTTACCTTCAAACACTGAACTCTCTAACAGAATTAGCAAGGATATGAAAAAAAGAGGATTTAAATTTATTGGAACGACAATAATATACTCCTTTTTACAAGCTATTGGAGTTGTAAATGACCATACAACTGATTGCTTTCGATACAGTGAATTGACTAATTCTTCTTAGTGCTAACTTAAATCCTCTAAACCAATTTCTTTTTCTGCATATTCCTTTAATGCAATCCATTGAGCGTCAGTAGTTCCAAAATATTTAAAAACCGCGATACCCGAACCAAAATTGAACCCCCTCATTTGTTTTAGCATTTCCTCTGGATTACATTCAACAGAATTTGTCACTGCTAACACAGGGCTTTTAAATTCGTGAATTCTTTTCTTCATATTCCTCATGAAATACCAATAGAAAAGATTGCCAACTTTCTCCCAATACCACCCATCGTCTCGTGTTCCCATTAAATAGGGATATTCCATTGGAGATGCGACATCTAAAATTGAAGATAGTTTTGTCCAATCTTGCCCTAACCTTTTTTGAGAAAACATCTTCTTAGGACCAGGAAGACAAAACCATCCAGAAGTACAATCTTTATTTGTCTTCTTTATGACTGTTTGTAGCTTTTGGGCGTAATTTGCTATCGTATCAGACTTAAAAGCATACCATTCATGGCTTTTTAATATTTTAGCTTTGAATCCATAATTTTTATTAAATTTCTCTATACATCGATCACAACAGCATAAATCAGTAAAAGCTCCATCATATCTAATATAATCAGCGAAAAAACCACTCACCGAATAGTTTTTTACAACTTCTTCTGTTAGGTCTAGAAGATAATCAACATGTTTGCTATTAGGGCACATAAAACTAGTAGTAGGGATGTATCCTTCCCCTCTAGTTCCCCTTGCCTTTCCTGACTTTTCATCAATATTTTCAGTAAGAAAGGGCACTTTCTTTTTATAGTCTTTAAATAACACACCCTCAGGCAAATCAATTCTCATCTCACCTTCGTTGTGGGTCGATATTTCCCCATTCTTGTAGTATATTCCAGATTTTTTGCCCTTTGTCCCATGTATGCTAACGCGGTCAGGGTGAATAACACCTTGGTAAGCATCATTCATACTTGTAAACGAAACCATAATCCTTATATTACTATCTTTACCTACATCACAAAATTCCCCTAAAATATCTCTATTGACGGGATTCCATCCAACTGACGTATCCCAAATACATGCTCCGTCCGTATCTTTAATAACAAGTCCTAAGACATTAAAATGGCTTTCTTCTAATTTACCTATGACTTCTTTTACATTCAATTCTTTCTCAGCATATTCGTAATTTAACTTTCGAAATCCTCTTGAACCCCTTACGGGCATTAAGCCCATTGCATAAATTTTATTTGCTTTAAAAGCAGTTTTAAGTGCTGATATTTTTTCTGGATCGGTTTTATAATAATCTGACCAATTAAACACGCCTTTCATCTTATCTCAATACTAATTTTGTCTCCATTTTTCCAGTAGCATCTTAAAGGCTTACCTAAAAAAGATCGTTTTATTCTTAAAATTCGATAATTATTTAAAACAATTCTTATAGTAAATTTTTAAGTTATTAGAATTTTTAATAATACAATCATTTAAACATTTATTTATATATTCTAGAACGATTATTTATAATTGAAATCAAATTAAAATATATACTTACCATAACTATTTAATAGATAAGACAAAAAAATCAAGATTAATACTTTTATTTGGAGAAAAATGAACAAAAATGTACGACGCTACTTTTAAAATAATAATTTTCGGGGATGCGGGTTGTGGGAAAACAACTCTAACTCAAAGATTTTTAACAAATTTATTTGTATCAGATCAAACGATGACGATCGGAGTAGATTTTGAAGTAAAAAGCCTAACAGTTGACGAACAAAAAGTAAAATTACAAATTTGGGATTTTGGAGGAGAAGAAAGATTTAGGTTTTTACTCCCTACGTATGTGAGAGGTGCTCGTGGTGGTCTGTTCCTATACGATATAACTAATTTTTCATCAATTGCTCACATTGACGATTGGCTTAGCGTCATACGAAAAGAAATAAGAGCTGAAGATATATTTCCCATCATAGTTGTTGGAGGAAAGGCAGATTTAGTAGAAAGCAGAGAAATATCATCAGCTGAAGGTATTAAAATTTCGAAATCAAGAAATGTGAATGGTTTTATTGAAACAAGCAGTAAATCTGGAGAAAATGTAGAAAAAACTTTCGAAGCATTAACGAGATTAATGCTTAATGATGTAAGATAGAGATTAAATAATTATACTCAACATATTAAACCATTTAAATGCAAAAAAAGCACTACTTCTTATATTTATATTATCTATTTAAAATTTCAGTAATTTTTTCGGGTACTCTTGTATTAATCCTCCGATTCAACACCATTGTTTGATACTCCATGTCCTTCTTATATTGGTTCGCATACATAATTAAATGTTCGATAATTTCAATTTCTTCTTCTGTATCACTAATATGATACCCCCCAAAATTAGATATTTCAGCATAGTTCTTTTTTAGAATTTCTTGAAGCTCGCCGGGTAACACATCGGTTCTATCTTTTAATGCTGAATTTATAGCATCAAGTAAATCTCTATATCTTTCATGTTTGCCGAACTGGCATAAAATGCATTTCGAGCTTCTATTTTTGAGAATATATAGTATTATAATACCAATTAAGTATCTAAAAGATTCGACTACTTCATTTAAGATACCTTTTTTCAAGTATTTTTTCACGATAATTTCTGCAATTGAGTATAAACTCGAAAAATATATGGCTCTGGAAAAATAGGCAGGGTCAACACAGAACAATCGTGTGAACCAAAAGGGGCTAATTTCGTGAGGTGGATCTTCATGAAGGATATAGTATACTAATCTTCCGTCCCGTTCTTTATATAGCGTTGTTTCTCTTTTTAGGATATTTAAGTAGGTTGAAATAGTGGACCGAGCGATATCTTTAAAAAATTTCTTATACTCTAATTCTACTTCACGTGTTGTGACTTTTTTTTTACCCTCGAGATAGAATTTAAGCAGGATGCCTAATATTCGATTCTCATGAAGGCGTCCGGTCTTTATCTGTTGTTCTTCTGATTCATCTTCTCGTATGTTATAAATATCAATTAATTCTGGAGCGATTTCGTGAATTATTTTTTCTAATATATAAATGTTTAATTCAGTAATTTCTAACAATCCTCAAAATTGATATTTAGTTAACTTATTAAAAAAAATGTAAACTTTTAATAATATTTGTTCTAGTTAAATAGAATATTATTTCATATATATAAAACGCCCTTAAAAATGGACAGTATAACTATTTTTTCATAATAATATTCAAAAACTAAAAGATATAAAAAAACTAAATAAATTCTTGTTTTTTATGAGTTCTATCTTGGCGTTTATTGACCATATTTTTCTTTCCAGATTGGATCGTTGATTTGTAGTATTCTACGTTGAACCTTACCAAGGATATTTTTAGGAACTTCTGGAATAAATTCAATTATTGCTGGACACTTCCATTTCGTTAAGTTTTCTTGAATCCATGTAATTAATTCCTCTTCAGTAATCTTTCCGATGTATTCAGGTTTCAATTCAACCCACGCTTTAGTAATTTCGCCTACTTTTCCAGCAGGATCGGGTAGACCAGAGACTGCTGCTTCAGATACTGCTTCGTGCTTCATCAACATCGATTCCACCTCTTTTGGAAAAACAGAATGTCCTGCTACTTTAATTAGTTGCTTTTTTCTATCTCTTATCTCAATAGTTCCATCTTCATTCATAAAACCAATGTCTCCAGTTAAGAGCCATAATTTTCCCTTATACGTTTTAATGGTGTCGTTAGTTTCTTCTGGTTGATTGAGGTATTCGTACATAATTTGAGGACCGTGTGCACAAATTTCACCAGTATGCTCTTCTCCAAAATTAGTATCATTCGGATTTCCTAGACAAATGGGTCCATCGTCAAAATTTTCAGTTGGCCATATTCCCCATTCAGTGCCTGGAACAGGTAATCCAATAACTCCTATTGGGCTTTCACCAAAGAGATTACCTGCGCTAATAAGAGGCGAGGTTTCTGTTAATCCATAACCCTCTACAATATTACCTCCTGTGTTATTTACAAAAGCATCTCGTACCGGTCGATGTAAAGGACCTGCTCCTGACGCACATAATTTTAATTTACCCATTACTTTAGGATATTTTCCTTTGATATCTGGAAAATCAGCTAATCGCTTAAATAAAATTTCAGCACCAGCATAAACTAATCCTTCTGGGGCTGGCAACTCTTCAATGTGTTCTAATAATTCTTCTGTGGGTGGAGGAGTTGGAAATATCATTATCCATCCCCCAAATGCGATAGTTGCGTTCATAACTATTGTATGAGCAAAGCTGTGAAAAAATGGGAGTACCCCAATATTTCCTATTCCTGGCTTCTCACCACCAAGCCAATATTTGGCCTGTTCCGCATTAGAAACAGCATTAAAATGAGTCAATACAGCCGCTTTTGGTAATCCCGTTGTTCCACCTGTCATAATATATGTAACTGGATGTGTTTTAACATCGAGTTCAACTTTAGGAACGTTTGGTTTGGTGTCTAATAAATCCATAAAATTGACTGCGCCTGGGACATTTACCTTTCCCTTAGGAATGATTCCTAGTTTCTTTCCTAATACACGCTTGAAACCTAAACCGTGAGCTAAATCAGCAAGATTAGTATAAATAACTTTTTCAACGGGACTTTTACCAAGAATCTCTCCAATATAAGGTAAATTTTTCTTTATTCGAGACTTACTCTTCTCGTCAAAGAAGGCATCGTAAGCAATTAAGAATTTAGCGTTAGTTATATCTAATTGGTGTAATATCTCTAATGGTTTATATGTTGGGTTAATTCCCGACGCGATAGCTCCTATTCTTGTTATTGCAAAATAAGAAACTACATATTGAATGCAATTCCCCATAAGCATAGCTACAACATCGCCCTTTTTAACACCTAGGTCGTGAAGAGCTGTTGCAAAGCTTAAAACATAATCGTGGAATTGTTGATAGGTAACCCATGTCTCCAAAAACCAGAGAAAATTCTGATCGCTATACTTTTCCACTTGGGCATCTAAAAATTGATTTACTGTTTTCTCTTCGAATTTCACATTCTTTGGAACGTTATCTGGCCACCACTTTTTGAACCATATCTTATTCTCATTTACTTGATAAGCGTCTTCTTTTATAATAGGTATTTTTACTCACTCTCATTGTTATCTAAATTGTTCTATGTGTTTTAATGCATCATAGTATTTATTTTCGTTATTTTTTTAAAAAGAAAAAATATTTTACTTAAATGCATTCAAAAGCAAGAATTTTCTTTATAGAAGTAGTTTAGAACATCTTTTAATATTAAACGATATAATCTAAAAAGAAATTGATGAAGTTATTTTTATTCCCCATATTTTTCTTTCCAGATAGGGTCGTTTATTTGGAGAGCACGTCTTTGAACTTTTCCTATGATGTTTTTTGGTAAATCTCCAATAATAGCAATACTTTGAGGTACTTTATAATGAGCCATGTTTTCTTTAGCCCATTTTTTGATCGAATGCGGTGATAAATCAGAGTCTTCCCTTATCGAAACCCATGCTTTTATCAATTCTCCTGACTCTTCATTAGGTAAACCCGATACAGCGGCTTCTAGGATATCAGGGTGTTTCATTAAGAGTTCTTCTACTTCCTTTGGAAAGACTGAAAAACCCTTGAACTTAATCAACTGCTTCTTACGGTCCCTAATTTCAATTGTTCCATCCTCGTTCATGAATCCAATATCTCCAGTTCGTAACCAAATTTTTCCGTCGTACTCAATTAAAGTTTCAGCTGTCTCTTCGGATTGGTCCAAATACCCTCTCATTATCTGAGGACCAAAAATGCATATTTCTCCAGTATGTTCAACTCCAAAATTAGTATCTTCAGGATTTCCAAGACAAATCGGTCCTTTAGAAAAATCATCTGAGTGAAAAATTCCCCATTCTGTTCCTGGAAAAGGCATACCTATTATTCCAACTGGACTCTCCCCAAATAAATTGCCTGCGCTTACAGCGGGACTTGCTTCACTTAATCCATATCCTTCCACAATCCTTCCTCCCGTGTTTTTAACGAAAGCGTCTCGTACATGTTTATGTAAAGGTCCAGCGCTAGAAATACATAATTTTAATTTTCCCATTACTCCTGGATATCTTCTTTTTAGATGCTTTAATTCGGCAAGCTTTATAAACAAAATTTCTGCCCCCGCGTATATTAAACCTTCTGAACATGGTAGCTTCTCTATTAGCTCACATAATTCGTCTTGAGATGGTGGTGATGGGAAAAGCATCATCCAACCACCTATTGCAACAGAAGTGTTCATGACAATAGTGTGAGCGAAACTATGGAATAAAGGGAGTATGCCTATATTTCCTATATCTGGCATCTCTCCTCCTAACCATAACTTACATTGTTCTGCATTTGATACAACATTAAAATGGGTTAATATAGCAGCTTTTGGTAAACCTGTAGACCCTCCTGTCATAATATAAGTAGCAGCATCCTTTTTTATATCAATACTTACATCTATATCGGCATCTCTTGGTTCAGTTTTCATAAGATCTTTGAATTTAATTGCTCCTTCGCAATTACATTTTCCAGTTGGAATTTTTTTTAAGAACTTTCCAAGAACTTTCTTAGTTCCAAACATCTGAACTAAATCAACAAGGTTACTATAAACTACAATTTCGATATCTGTATTTCCAATTATGGGGCTGATGTAAGGTTCGTATAACGAATCTAACACAATTAACATTTTAGGTTTAACAATATCTATTTGATGTAAAATTTCAATAGGCTGGTATGTTGGATTTATACCGCTAGCAATAGCTCCTATCCGCGTAATAGCATAGTAAGACACGATATATTGAATGCAATTGGGTAGATGAATAGCAACGACATCACCCTTCTTTATCCCTAAGTCCACTAAAGCGGTAGCTAACCGTTTAACATAATCTTGAAATTGCTTATAAGTTACCCACGTGTCGAGAAACCATATTAGATTATGATCTGGATATTTCTTTACTTGGGCATCTAACATCTCATTTAACGATTTTTCCTTAAACTCTGCATTATATGGCACATTTTTTGGCCACCATTTTTGAAACCATCTTTTATTCTCGTCAATTTGGTATGATCTGCTTGTGCTAGTATGCATTTCGTGTCTTACCTTATTTTTTCTAATAACAATTAGTTAATATCACTTTGATAACTCTGAATTTAAAATTATCCTTAACGAGATTAAAGCCAGAAAAATAAAAAAATAAAAAAAAGAGTGTTATTTAATTTGATTGAATCCTAAAATCTCGAATCTTTACGCCTTTTAATTAAAATGGTAGCAACGCCAACCAAACCGACACCAGCAACCAAGAGAATTAAAGCCCAGAAACCTGTGGCTTCAAAAACCATGAACACGCTGAACGTAGGATCGTGCCATATGCCACTTCCGTCTTCGAACATTGGGAAGCAAACAGCGTAAACCATAACGCTGAAGGTAATATTTAAGCTAATATCGGCAGCAAAAGTATCAACTTCATCTGGAGTGCCTTCGAATGTTTGATGCGCATTTTTTTCTGCTTCAAACAAAGCAACCGGAAGTATGGCTGTAGATGCTGGTGCGTTATCGGTCGTTCCTTCAGCTCCGTAGAAATAATTTGGTCCAGCAATATCAACAAAATCAAGTTTATCTCTTATGTTATGGGGTAGATAATTACCAATCTTAAGCGAATGTGTTGTCTCATCGTAATCGTCTGCGGGATCTAATTCTTCGATTGGATCGTCACCAATAGTGTCGATTTCAAGGTGGAAGTGTAACACTGTTGAGACATAAATTATGGCAAGGTCTAACCCATCAATAGGATTATTAGCTTCAGGTGCTGAAGGATAATTC
>JAGXNP010000104.1 GCA_019894885.1 Promethearchaeota archaeon
GGTCACATCCTAAATTCCATAATCGACTTTCCTGAGAAGGATTCTTTATTAAAAGTTTTCCATTTCCTTTAATTGTTTTTTGATTTAGTTGACCTTCAAAAAGAGTTTTTTCATTTTCTGCAATATTTATGATTATTAAATCAGACATTTTCTCTAATACCTTAGTAAGTTTTTAAGAGTTTTATTAGACTATTTTTATTGGATTTATAAAAATAAAGTTCAAAAATATAAGTTTTCGGAAATAAAGAATTTTTAAATAATCATTAGGATTATTTTAATGTCTTGAATGTTCAAAATAATTTGTGCTTTTGGAAAATAGTCTCGTATTATATTTGTGAGATATTTTTTCTCCCTTTTTTTTATTAGATGTGTTATAATTTACAGAAATACTATTTAATGAATCCACTTATTTTTAAGCCCTCGATCAGCCAAGATATTATGAGTTCTAAGCCTAACATGTTTTCCTTGGTATGAATAGTTGAATTAGGGGTAAAAATCTCATGATATTTGGAAGTAATATAAGCGATATCATTATTTTCATTGTACCATTCGATCATAGCATTTTTAGTCTTAAAATGAGCGTCTTCCATTTTATTTACAATTAAATCGAAATCTTCATCTTTCCATAAACCAAAATGATCTAAAGAAATAGAATCTAAATTGTCTTTTAGGTTTCTAAGCTTTTGAAAAGTTTTAAGAAGTTCAGTTTCATTAAAGTCTGGCGGCATAAAAGTTGGGCTAAAAGTCTCACGGTCATACATATTAATAATTCCGTCCCCAGCGAATAAATTTCTATTTTTCTTGTCTAATAATGCAATGTGATCCTGCGTGTGTCCGAAAAAATCGAAAACTTCCAATTCCAGACCGTTTAAATCGATAATATCTCCCTCTTTTAAAGGAGTCACATTCTCAATAGGATCTGCTTCATAATTATATACTTTATTTATTTTCTCTGGATTTTTTAAATTTTCAATAGCTTTCGCAGATGCTAAAGTTTCGAACTCACCAATCTTTTTTTTCAGCCTTTCGTATCCTTGTGTATGATCCCAATGAGAGTGAGTTAAAAACAATTTATGAATGGGTAGAAGATTAAACTCTTTTAGCCTTCTGAAGATTTTAGATGCTGCTAAAGCGCTTCCTGTATCAATTAGCATTCTCTCATCTTTATTTTCGATTACATATAGAGACATTTGGTGAGGTAATTTGTACAACATTGCATCTATGAGGTAAGTGTTATCGTTAATTTTCCCTTCAGTATCTATATAAACCATGATAACCTTAAATTTTCTAATTACTTATTATTTTAAATTCAATAGAATTAGGTATTACTACAAGTATTATATATTTTTACTTTCGATAAATATAAGATTAGATTATAATAATACAGGATAAGATATCATCCATTTATTATAAGATTGTTAAGAGCTACTTATCTAAGTAAGTACTAATTAAATTCAAGACCCATTTCTTGATTTGGACTAAGTTTTTGAGCAACCCAGCAATAGAGCTATCAGGAAATGGTTTTTCTTGATCGAATGTTTGAACAGTGCTCATCCATTTATTTAGAGCTAACTGAACCAAACTTGCTCCTTCTGCTTCCATGAAAATTGGTACGACAGCAGCACTCTCCCGGGCATCACCGATAGCGAAATAGACTTTACGGTTAATATCTTTTAAAACTACGAAATTTGAACATTCGTCAAGTTTTCTTTCTACTAATATTGTTTTAAGGAGATAATTTTTCATCGCACCATCATTAGAAGCGAATTTAGCTTTTCTCGTTTTTAGTTTTGGGTGTATTTCGGTATTCAATTTCTCTCCAGTGCTTCCTTTAGGGAAATATTTTGTAATTCTTAAGGTATTCTCAAGAGCTTCGATATTTATAAATTTCTTGGTATTAGAATAGAGCACCGCTTTAGAGCCAGCCTTATTCTCAGAAGGGGCTAGTTTTATTACAATACTTCTCATTTTTATAGAATTACAAGTGTGATACGCTAATTCAAAAAGTTCTCGTTGTGTCAAATTATCGTAGCTCTCCTCAATTTGCGTAAAAGGCCATTGAGCGGTTATAACGGAATTAAACTGATTTAAAAGTTGATTTTCCAAAATTAAAACCCTTGATATTTATTATAATATAGTACGTTTAATTTTTATTTATTTTTATTTAGGCTAAAATAAAAATTAAGGTTAAGGTGAGAAAATCATCTGGATATTATTTGATCGTAAGCTTTTTCGAATCTCTCTACAGCTGAAATGATATCGTTAGAGTTAACTCCTATTGCTGCGTTTAAAACTATATATGGCGTAGTAAACTCTGCGCAACAAGTGCCAAAAATCTTTTCCTCGGGATTATATACTCGTGGTCCGGTAACTCTTAAATTATAGAGAGCGCCGCCAAGCGCATATAGTTGTTCTTTCTTTAAATTATTCAAAGACATGGCAACAGCTACAGGATTGAAAACATCAAAAATTTTTTCGTTATTTTTTTTAGCAACGATCTTTAATTTCTCTTCTAATAGCTTTCGATTTTGTTGTTGCTCGTCTAATAATTTTTGATAACCCTCGACGCCTAAAGATAACATTGATATTAGAAAGTTCACAATTGGGGTCGCAGAGGCGCGACCAGCGTAAGTTTGGCTTATCTTGGTTATGACCTCTTCGGATGGAGATGCTATCACAGCACCACCTATAGGTGTCAAGAAATTCTTATCTGTTGATTGAATAATTGCGTCTATTCGGCCTGCATCGAGGCCAATACGGATTAAGTTCATCCACTCAGGGCTCTGTACGCCGTAAGCATTAATGACAACATGAACCAAATCATGTTCTTTGGCAAATTTGCTAATCTCTTTTATGTTATCGTGTTCTCGAGGAGGAAAAAAACTCGTTAATGATATTACCGCAAAGCAATCGTTGTCTAAACTGGCTTTAATGTCCTCAATTGGTACTCTCACAGCATCTCCAAACTTTTTGCCCTTCACAATTTTCATTTTAGCACCAATTAGAGTAAAAGATTTGATAATTGCATTGTGATCAATCTGTGGAACAATAACAGTTCTCTTGTTGAGCAGTTTGTCATTATCCCAATCTGGGCGGAGAGCTCCTAAGCATAACGATAAAGACATACCTGTACACAGTGGGACTACTATAGCCTTCTTAATATTTGGTAACCCAAATTTTTTTAGAAAATTAAGAGCTAAATAATTGCTAAGCTCGTACATTATCGAACCACCAGGAGCTTTAGGTTGTGGCGCTGTTAAGAAACCACTTCGTCCTACGCCATGGCAGAATCCTGCCGAAGTTTTCAAGTGTAAACTCGATGCGATTCGTGCTTCACGCTCTCCTACACGAGACGCTTTATCATCTTTATCGGTGTCCATGTTAGAAAGAGTTTGGAGCAAAAATTCGATTTGACTTTCGCTCCAAGGCTTTTGAGGGACATTTTTTTGTTCAAACAAGTTTTGGATAGGTTTCAAAAAATTATTGAAGACTAATTGGCCTCTATTTAACATATTTTGAGGAATCGGTGTACTCTTGAAATAATCAATAATTTTACTAAAATCAACCACTATTATCACGAATTTTTACTTAAAATGCAAATATGGCGGCCCCCAGGGGGATTTTCTTGGAGAAAGGAAGCCTTTGTCCGTATCGAACCCCTATCCCTTCGCAGGATAACTGGGTTTCTTCATTTATAGCTGTTGTAAAGGTTTTGAAGCCCAGTGTCTGGGACCACCCCGACCACCGGGGGCCATATAAAATTTTTCTTTAAAGTATATTATTAGTTATTTTAATTGAATTTTTCGATTATTATTTAATTATCTGATTTTTGTTGATTAAAAGCTCCTTAAATTTAGATTAGTAAAAGAATAAAAAAGCGGTTTCAGTAGAAAAAAATAGATCAATTAGCTCTTGAAAAGTTGAACTACCTCATTTTGAAATCCTTCACACCCCAAACATGTAAATAGGCGTTCTACCTTACTAAAGCACAATACTGTGAAGTTTTTAATAATAATATTTCAATTACTAGGATATAATTCTGTCTTTAATATCCTCGCAATTAATTCGACGACAACCAGGAGTCATTAGACCTAAAGTGTAGACAGTATCTATAAAATTGACAATTATATGAGAAGTCGCTCCAAAAATGACATATTTTTTATTATCTGGAGAGAAATAGTTATATTTACCGACGCCAATTAAGTCATCTTTGAGTTTATACGTTCTTTCCCTGAATTTTTTTTTATCTGCAAAAAATGTAATAGGGATTGTGACAATTTCCTTTACTTCGCTATCCTGTTTTACCATTTTTGTATCTTGGTTAATAAAAGCAACAAACGCAGTTATGATAAAACCTTTAGGTGTAAGGTGGTCATCAATACAACCTAAAATACTAACCTGATTTCGGGGAATTCCAAGTTCTTCGTCTAGTTCTCGTAAAGCAGTATCTAGATAAGAGGTGTCTAATGTGTGATCAAATTTTCCTCCAGGAAACGACATCTCACCTGAATGTTTATCAGTAGTCCTTTTAGTTCTTCGAATTAAAACTAAATCGTATGGTTTATCGTTGTAGGGAATGATTAGAAATACGATAGCGGAATTAATAAAATACTCGTGCGACAAAGCAAGGCGATCAGGAGAATCAAAATCTTTCAATTTCGTTCTGATCAGTTTTTCGTTAAAAATAGATTCCATCGTTAAACACTTTTCACATATATGGTTAATTAATTAAAACTTTTTAGTAAATTTGTCCCTGTATTTTATGTACTCTTTCAAATCTTTGATTTTTTCCAGCTTAAATCGCTTAAGTCCTAAGCTCGATAGAGTAAATCCATATATAGTTTCAATAAAAGTCACGATCATATAAGCAGTTGCCCCCCATACAGTATATTTTTGACCGTTGTCTTTATCAAAGTAATTAAAATAAAAAACTGGAAACTTATTACCATCGACATCAATAGATTGTTCTCGAAATTGAGTTTTACTTGTGAAAAAGTCTATAGGAATTTTCAATATTCTTTGTACTTCTCTTTCTTCTCTTATTAGCTGTTGATTTTTATCAATAACCGCTACAAAAGGCGTAATAATATACTTGGTCATGGTTGGAAAGTCATCAAGACACCCAATAATCTTTATGTTTTCCCTAGATACTCCAATTTCTTCTCCGGTTTCTCTTAGTGCGGTATCCTTTAATATTTTATCTTTATCTTCTTCAAATTTTCCTCCAGGAAATGACATTTCACCCCTATGCCTTGTTCCCAAGTTCGAACGATGAATGAGAATTAAGTCGTAAGGTTTGTTTTCGTACGGAATTATTGAAAAAAGCACTGCGGAACGTGTAAAAAAATCGTCTTTTAGTGAAATGCGTGAAGGTGAATCGCATTCAAAAAGTTTACTCTTGATGAGAGTTTCGTTGAATATTAAAGAATCCATTTGTATTAGGAAAAAATTTAAGATGGTAAATATTTTATGATTATAATATTCATTCCTAATAAAATATTTAGTAAGTGGTTAAAAATGAAGCTGCCTAAAGAACTTAGAGAAAAAGGCGACTTAAGCGCTACAGCAAGCAAAGCTAAAAACTGTTCTGTTAAAGGTTGTAAAGAAATTGCGATAAGATCGCTCGCGGAAAATAAATGGAAGTCGTATGTAGAAAAAGCCCAATTAAAATACATAGAGAATAAGCAACACAAAATTTATCTTTGTAAATTGCATTATAAAGATGCTAATAAGTATAGGAAATCCCAAGAAAAAATGTATCAAAAGAAAGGATTTTTAGAGGATTCCGTTGCGTCAGCCAAAGGAAAACGCTGGGATTAACTTTTCTTATAGCTAATCAAGGAATAAAAATCATCTGATCGTAAATGGAATTAATAACCAGATACTCGCCATTTATAAGCCCCATTGTTAGTAGTGATAAGGCAATTATAAAAATTATAAAACCGATTAGCTTTTTTCTCATAGTAATTATTTATAATAATATTCGAAACAAATTAAAAATTTAGGTTTAGATTACTTCGTAAGATCTTCTAATGTCTTGATCTTAAGATCGATCTTTTTAACTTTTATCTCAAATTCCTTGTTTTTTGCTTCGTAAGCTTCTTCGGATATTTCTTTCGCTGAAAATCTTCCTTTGTTAAGATTTTTTTCCGCATGAATTTCAACTTTTTCGATTTTTAGTTCTTTAATCCAAAGTTTCATACCTAATACTAAATCATCTCTCTCAGAATCGAGATTCGCTTTTTCTTCTTTATACTTTTCTCGTAATTTTTCAAACGAATCTTTATCCACTTTATGAAGTTTAAATTCCTTTGAGAGGTTCTTTAATTGATAAATTTTCTTATCTATATCGTCTTGAATTCTCTGGACTATGAAGGGTTTATCCATCTTTGCCTCCAATTCGCTCTCTTTCTGTTTTAGCTCTGATATTAAAGTCTTTATTGCAGTAACTTTTATGTTAATCGATTTATTATATTCCTCATCTATGTCATATCGGGAATCTTTTATTTCTTTTTGAATTTCCTTTAGTTTACCAACTAAGATTTCTTTATTTAATTTAATATCGTTGTATTCAATGTTTAAAACCATCTGTTCTTTTACTTCAAACGGGAGAGGTTTCTCAACCTGTTCCTCCTCGCCTTTTTTATCCTTTTTCTTTTTCGATTTTTTATCCGGTTTTTCAGATAAATTTTCGTCGTCATCCTCTACAAAACTTTCTTCTACGATTTCTTCCTTGGGTGTTTTCTTATCCTTAATGAATTCTTTAATTTTCTCAACTTCAGTTTTTTCTGGTTTTTTAACACCTGCTAACACGGGCTTCCCACATATTATACAGAAGCGGTCTTCGTTTTTTAAAGGATTTCCACAATAAACGCAATATTTTGCCATAAAACTTCTCACTTTGGGTATGTATTAAAACAAGATATAATAAAAAGATATTACATTTGTAATTAAATTTTATTGGAGTCCAATAATTAAAATCGATACCAGCTTTAAAATTACGGATTAATCTTTTATTACTTTTTATATCAATAAATATTAACTTTAAATAACTATTAGATCACATCATAGATTTAATTGGTTTTTACTCGTTGTTCAAATGGTAGAAATTGAGAATAAAGTGCCTATTCATTTGGGTTTATATGGGCACATAGATTCGGGGAAAACTGCGGTCGCTTCTGTGTTAAGTGAAATAATTTCAACTGCAGGAATTGATGCACATCCACAGAGTAAAGAAAGGGGAATTACTATAGACCTAGGATTTACCAGTTTCATTTTAGAAGATTATTTAATAACTTTAGTTGATGGACCAGGACACGCGGATCTAATAAAGATATCCGCAGCTTCAGTAGAAATAATAGATTGTGCTTTATTAGTGATTGATATCAATAAGGGCCCCCAGATTCAAACTGGAGAACATCTTATAATGATTGATTCACTCAAGATAAAAGATGTTATCGTTATACTGAATAAAACCGATACATTCAAGGGAAATATTGATAGTGAAGTTGAAAAAATAAGAGATTTTTTTAAATCTACTTCTTTTGGCTCAGAAATACCTATTTATACAGTTTCAGCTAAAGAACAGAGTGGCTTTGAGGGCTTAAAACGTGGGATTTTGGAGAAAATCAAGAAATTAAACATTAACAGAGACTATGAAGGTAGCGTAATTATCCCAATAGATCATCATTTTTCTATAAAGGGACGAGGAGCGATAATAACGGGGACAATATTAAAAGGGAAATTGGACATTAATCAGAATTTAGATGTTATACCAGTTAATACATCAGGCAGGGTGAAATCTATTCAAATCTTTCACCAGGAAGTTGGATCTGCTAAAGCAGGAGATAGGGTTGGTATTAATTTAAAAGGATTAGATATTAAAAAAGTATACCGTGGTTGTTATGCTACAAATAATAAGAACTCGTTCGAGTTAGGCGATTTAGTCGAAGTTCGAGTGAATCAGAATAAACTATTTAAACCTGTTACCCATTTTGGTACCCAAGTTCATGTAACAATAGGTATGTTCACATTAACGGGACATTTATTTCCATATTATGAAGATAACCAAAATAAGATTCAACTAGAGAGAACTGGAGAATTAAAAAGATATAATGCCTATCTATGGTTAAATGAGAAGGTTTTCTTTAATAAAGAAAGATCAACTCTATTGATTAGCAGATTCGATCTTCCACCAACAACTTTAAGGATACTTGGGGCTGCTGAATTGATTAAAATTCTTCATCAACCACCTATTTTATACAAATACAAATTGAAAAAAGGATTCGTTCAAAATTCAGAGCACCCCCAAGGGGTCGTTTGCCGTGGTCTAGCACAAAGTATTGAGGGAGCAAAAAAAATAATCGGTCGAAAGTTGGAACCTCCGTTTTCTAAAATTGTTGATACATTTGGAACGAAAGGTTTAGTGATCGTAACCATTGAAGATAAAAGCAAAAAAGTAGAAAAAGGGGATATAGTTGCTCTAAAAGAATTAAGGAGTTTTACATTGAAATCTAAAAAAGATTTAAATTTGCTAAATTAATTTATAATATTAATTGAGGTGAAAAAATGGAAAAAATTCAAACATCAGAAATTAACATCGATCGTGAATTATTAGCAGAAATAATGCGCAATTTAGAACTATTAGAAAGTTCCACAGACTTGGAGGGAAGCGCAATCGTCTCAAAAACGGGATTAAGAATAGCTAGCTCTGAAACAGCTGATATTGTTGCAGACATTTATAGTGCGAGTCCTGCTACTTTAATTTCTTTAGGAGAAAAAATCAGTAGTGGCTTGGGTCAAGGAGAACTACGAGAAATCGTGATTAGGGGAGTAAAAGGTTACACTATTATATTAGTTGGCGATGTAGATAATAATTTCATATTATTTACCAATTGCTCCAAAGGATATAAATTAGGTTATTATTTCCATAAAATCCGTAAGTCATTTAGAGAAATGGAGCCCATTCTTAAGAGAATTGAAACGCGAGAATTGCATACATCGTAATTTTGATTAGAAACAACCATACTTATTTTTATACATGTTGCCACTCAATTAAATCTCCATCTTTCAAGGAATAAACCGAAGCCCCAACACTAGGGCTTAAACCATTAATTTTGTATATCCAAAAGCCTCTTACTTTGTCAATTTCTCTTACGATAATTCCCCAACCAAAGTCGTCATAATCGATTTCACACCACTCATCTAGTGCATCTAGAGCTGTAGTTTTTCCATTATCAAGAGTAAAATTTAGTCTTGTTTTGACTGTTCCATTGTTATAGTCTACTGAGAGAGAGATATCATAGACAGATTCCAAAGACTCGGGTTTTTTGTACAAACTTAAATTAAAAATGAGTAAAGACGCTAGTAACGATACTCCAATAATGATAATAAGCATATTTTTTATTTTTTTTCTCATAAAATCTTCTCAAAAATATAAAATAAAAAATTTAAATAAATTTTAACTTCTTGCTTGTCTTCGCTGTGACCAGTATTAATGCTCCTACTATCATCAAACTTAGATAGAGAATTGGGAATGCAGGTATCAATTCGTCGGGTGTTGATGGTGGTGAGGGTATAACTGGTGGAGAAAATCCGTTTATACTCATCTCTAAAACATATGGATTTATAAATGTATCAACCCACAATAAAAGTCCCGTTCGTTTCTCGTAAATTAAATGTGTCTTCTGCTCAAGTCCTCCTACCTGTTCGTAGCTAATTTTTATTGTTAATTCTGTCTCATCGATCGTAACTTCACCCGGATTAGCTGCTGCTAAAGTTATTTCTTTAATGAAAGTTATGTTATCAATTGAAGGTATCAAAAGACCAGATTGAACTCCTCCGAATCCGATTCCCATTTGCAGCGCTGCCTCACGATTGGATATGTTATTAAGCGAAATTATCGGGCCTATTGGACCAAAAAATCCTTTATAAAAAACTTCTAGATCGAACCAAGCCCTTTTTATATCAGAGGGAAAGGCATCCATAGACCATACTGGTTCTCCTGGGTCTTTCAAGTAGTAATCGGTGAAATTTATTGCAACCAAACCACCTGGATTAGTAGTCCATGTGTCGATATAATTGAAATCCCAATCGTACCAGAAAGCAGCACCTTCAAACTTTGACACGTTATAGACGTACAACTCATCAAAATCCAGTGAGAAATTTGTTAAAAACATTTCTAAAGTATAACCTAAAGGGTTTGTAATTGGAATCATGTCAGTTCTTGCCCACACTAACAATCCGCTTTGTTTTTCGTAAATTAATGTAGTATTTTGTGCACCAGAATCTTGTTTAAAGTCGAAAGAAATGAAACTGTACGTTTCTTCAACTGTAATATCTCCTGTCATAAATCCAGTATTTTGCGCTAAAGCTTGATCCTTAAGCTTTGTCATGTTATTAATAGGAACTAAAAAGCCCGATTGAAATGTATTATATCCTAACAAAGTATTAAATGCTGCTTCGCCGTTGGATACATTGTTAAATGTGTGATTAGAAACTAGTATTCCTGCTTGATTTTCTATAAATTCTATATCCATGTAGGACATAGGACTTTCAAATAAGTTGAATATATCACCAGGATCTTTTTCATAGAAGCCAGTGAAATTTACAGAGATTTGACCACCAGCATTAGTAGTAGTATTATATTTTGACGCCCTGTTAAATCCAATCCAATTTAAATCACCACCAAATTGAGTAACATTGTAGACATATGTTCCATTTAGATTAAGAGTTTGATAAAATTCTTCTGGGATTTCTTGGTGAGCTCTTACATTTGGGGTTGAAACTAAAAATATTGCTTGAATTGTTAATGTTAAGGTAAAAATACTTAGAACTATAAGTTTTTTTTTCATATGCGTATCTC
>JAGXNP010000105.1:0-6826 GCA_019894885.1 Promethearchaeota archaeon
TTCCTAGCCTTTCTTTTTAATTAAACAAATTCTAATACTACAAATATCATGTATTAAGCAATTTCATATTTATATTATAGTAAAAAAAGGTTTTTTTACTCTTAGAATATTCGCAACTATAATCATAAATTTGATAGATTAGTTTTTTTCTTTAAAAATATAGGAATAATATTCCTCTATTATGGTATTGTTCGATTATTTTGAAGAAATGCTGGATGGATTCGAGTTTTGGATTGCCTTTGGCTCGCTCGTGGGAATCTTTGGACTCTTAATCGGCATTATGTTAGCTGTATGGGGCGGAAGTCGGCTTCGCTACAAGATGCTAGGAGTAATAATCGCATCATTTGTTTTGATAGCGATTTGCGGGTTCGATACTGGATTCAAGTACTTCAGGATTTTTAGATAAAAAAAAATATTATTATTTTCCTTTTAGTAATGATGGTATCCTTGGGGTGGTTGACTCCCTCCAAATACTAACCCTAAAAATTCGAAAGGTATTCCGGTAAGAAAAGCGCCGATCCATAGTAATAACGCGCTAGCCAACATCGATTTAACGCTGAATTGGTGGAAGAAGATTTTGAGGATATTTATTACGAGCAATGCGCTCCCGATCGTGAGGAAAATTTGTCCTACGCTCACAAAAATGGTTTTGAAAAACGTACCTGTCATATAACGTAAGTTGGATCCGAAAAAAGGCACGACTATTGCTACGAACCCTAATATTCCGAGAAATATTAAAAAAGTATGGTTTGCCTTGCGCTGTTTTCGAAGGATTATGATTCCGTCTCTATTTTTGGCCATAGATTTTATCACTTGAAAAGATAAATATGGTTTTTATTTCATATTCAAATCAAATCCTTATAAAGAAAAAGTTTGGATTGATTTCAAAATTCAGTGTAAACCTATGAAATATCGACTTTATAAAGAAAAAATATAAAAATATAATGAGTACTTATCAAATTGAATCGAGTTAATTATTTGTAATCATTTGAATTGTGATAGAAATGCTTGAAAGGTTTGAACTTCTCTTTTCATTAATCGTCGGATGGATAATTCCAATAATTTTAATCGTTGTTTTAAAATTGAAGAGCAGGAATGGATTACCAAATGGTTCCATTATTATTGAAGCAAACTCCACTAAAAATGAGATTATTATTCCTGGATATAATATCTTATTGTTGGTTGGATTAGGATCTATTTCTTTTCTAACCTTTTTTGTTGTTTTTCTATGTATCTTTGATTTTTGGAATATCGTAGCTAGTTATGTAGCACTTGATTTCCCTCGTTGCTTAAATTGGATAGGTATTTTTGGAATTTGGATCCTAGATTGTTGGGGCGGATTAGTAATGGGATATAACGCCAATTATACTCCTGCTTATAAACCAATGAAGAAGGAATACATATTGGCTACTGGAGGTCCCTATAAGTTGGTTAGACACCCTATGTATATTGCTAAAGCTTTTTTAGCTATTTTCTTTTTTCTTGCTACTGGAATTTTTTTTACCTTCATCGGAATATTGACTTGGTTGGTTTTATCCTCACAAGCAAGAAGGGAGGAACAAGCTTTGCTAAAGAAATTTGGTAGGAGATATGAAGAATATTGTAAGAAAACAGGTAGATTTTTTCCAAAAATAAAACGGACTTAAATCGTTTTATTTCTTTGAAACGCCATTTCAATTTTTTACAGAAGAAGAAGAATAAAAATGGGGAAAATCTAACACTGTTTTTCTCTAATTATCACTAAATTTTGTATCCACCCAAAGTTTGGGAAAATATTTTTTCCTTTTTATATACTTCATTACTTTAATTTGTATGGGAGTTAAGCTTCAAGATTTAGTGATCCGAAACGCGATCGAATTTTCTACACTCACAGGTAAGATTATAGCGGTAGATGCCCCGAATGTAATAATGAGCTTGTTTAATTTCACCCGCAAAAACCCTGATGGCTCCCACGCAGGACTCATTCTAGATCGCACCCAAAGACCGATATCTCACCTTTATGGCTTGCTCTATAGGGCAAACTTTTTCTATTCCAAGAAAATTTTTCCAATTTTTTGCTTCGACGGGCTCGATTCCGACCTCAAAAAGCTTAAAACGAAAGATAGGCTTAACGACTTCTTATTTACAGAAAAATTATATCGATTGTTACTCCAAACGGGGAAGAAAGAGAACGCAAAACAAATCGCTTTATCCCGGGAGTATATGTGGCCTAACATTGTTAAAGAATCTAAGCAACTACTAGGGGCGTTAGGAGTACCATACATGAATGCTCCCGCTTCGGCAGAATCGCAATGCGCTCAACTTGTCAAAAACAAAGTAGCTCATTACTCTAACTCGCAAGATTTCGACTCACTTTTGTTTGGGTGCCCGCGAGTAATCCAAAACTTCTCGAAGTCGCTAAGAAGGAAGGTGCAGGGTCGCTGGTCCTATCAAAAAATCACTCCAGTCACGATCGATCTCAAAGAAAATCTAAAAAGCTTAGAAATCAATCAGTTTCAACTGGTAGACATGGCACTCCTGATCGGAACCGACTACTTTCCAGGTATAAAAAATATTGGACCAAAACACGCCTACAAATTCGTAAAAAAGCACCGATCCATAGAAAATGTGATTAAAGAAGAAAAAGGAAATTACGATTTTTCTGCCTTGAGTTCCGAAGTCATTGCAAACGTAAGAAAAATCTTTTTACTTCCTGAAGTCTTAATGGAATACCCAAATCTGAGCTGGAATTACCCTAGCGAACATCAAACGCTAAACTTATTGTGCGAAAATCACCACCTCAATCGAGAGCGGGTGGAAACTAACCTGAAAAAATTAGCCACTAATTACGAAAAGTGCCAAACATTTTTCTCCAACAAAACGAGAAATCCCCCTAAAAAACAAGAAACCTTCGACTCTATTTTTTATACCTAAAAATTTAATTTTTCTTTATAAAGTCTCAATGAATCGTTTATGTGGTAACTAATATTCCATACCCACAAAACTAACGAAATTGAGAGAAGTATGGCAAGATCAACGAAGAATGCGATTATTCTGCAAAACGGTTTAAGAACCTATAGAAATGCTCCAAGGAACGATTTAAACAAGGAGAAAGTGCTAAACTATTTTTTTAGGTTTGAAAGCTTTGCGAACGACAACAAAGAATACAATGAATTAACACCTTTGATCGTTGGGAACATTGTGAAGGAAACAAACCTACCTGATTCCGTAGTGTTAAACACTGCTTTGGAGTTTATAACCGAAGCTACTCAATTCAGGCATACCTTAAGTTTAGGGCTCATATCGTGGGGCACAGGAGAGAAAAGCGTTTTGCGGCAAGCGAAGTTTTACCTAAGAAAGGTTCATAAGATTGCCCCTGTGTTCGATTACTCCCGAGCGATTATTAACTTAGAGATTTTACACAAACTCTTAAAGAAAAACTTCTTTTGGATTCGCATCACCACTCAGCTTGCCTTAACTATATTTGTTACCGACAGAAACGACCCAACTATAACGAAAAATGAGTATATCTTACAAAAAAACTTAAGAACATTCTGCGCCTGCTCCGCTTACGCCTTTCATATGGCTCGAAAGAAGCTTAATATTGACAAGACGGGGCGTGTCATTACCTAATCTGTTTTTTTAGGATTTTTCAATTCTGGGATTTTTTGTTTAAATACTCAGTTACTAATTTTTACTTATTAGTAAAATATTGAGAGGTTTTGGAAATAAGCGCCTTAGTAGACTCAGTAGAAGAATTATACCAGAAATTATTAGAGCTTGGCATATCAGAAGAAGAGCTGGAAAAAAAAGTCAAAAACAAAGTAGAAGAATACGGCGGTTTTATGTCGAAACAGGGAGCATTGTTTATGATAGCCAGAGAAAATGGGCTTGACTTGAGATCTCCCGAAATTGACGATTATATTTACGACGAATTGGAAGAAGAAGTCGATTATAATGGGTTTACCATAGATATCTCGGACCTCAGAAAAGGAATGAGCAATATCGTACTGTTAGGTAAGATTTTGAGCGTAGAAAAGATTCGCGAGTTTGTGCGAAAGGACGAATCTATAGGAAAAGTATGCTCTTTCTTGCTCGGCGATCCAACCGGAACCGTGAAAGTCGTGTTGTGGGATGAGCGAGTCGATAGCGTTAATCAAGAGTATTTCAAACCAAATGAACTCGTTCGTGTTATTGGTGGGTATTCAAAACTAGGACAGAAAGAAACTATTGAAGTTCACCTTGGAAGAAAAGGCACATTAATTCTCTCTCCTGAGGTTGGTGGTAAGAAACAAGAACAATTCGAAGCAATAACGATTGCATGTTCAGAAGTAAGAACGCCCAAGACTAACTCAGAACTTTTGAAACAAGCCATCCAGCAAAACAAATACATCAGCGCTGTTAAAGGAACTGTTAAAATCGAAGAATTTAAGGAATTAGAGTTAAAGTCGGGCGATAAATCGTTTTTGCTCACCATGTCCTTAGAAGTAGAAAGCTTTACTATCAAAGTGAGAGCGTGGGGTATGAAAGCGGTAGAATGCTTGAAAATAATAAATAACGGGGATTTTGTTTCGATAACTGACCTAGCGGTTAAAGAGAACAAGTACACCGCCGAGAAAGAGCTTTCGTTCACAAAGAATTCGAGTATATTATTGATCTAACTAGTTAAATATATCTAAAAATTCGATTATAATATAGCCTTTTATTTCTAACAACAATTTTAATTGCCCAGTGTGCCATACTGACTTAGTTCCCTACGATTCTATTATGCACCACGATATCTATAACAATAGAAAATAGTTTGGCCTCAAAAACCTATCTTTTTTACTCTACAAATGCCATTACGACTAGCACCATCAAATATTCAAGACTTCTATCCAACTTTAATACAAGGGAAAACATTTCTCAAAACGATCTCGTTCATCTTATAGATTCCGTAGTAAAGAATTCTTTGTTTTTCATTATATTAGTTTATTTTTTGATTAAATATCTCACATTATTCAAATCCTAAAATATTTTAGTCCTAAAATATTACATAGAACAATCTGAAGATCGTGATAACTAAACAAAAGTTAAATTTGTACCAGATCCTTGGTCTAGAAAAACTTAATAGTCTCTTTTTGAAGCGCCTGGGGAGAATTCTCTTTTACAGTGGTGTTTGCTACATCATTTTGTTGGTCTCGAATGTTCTATTGTCTTCGTTTTTCGGTTTTTCACTCTTTTTAAATTTCGTTAGCGACTTAGGTAGTATAAAATTTATTCCTTTTCCTTATGTACACAATTTAATCTGCTTATTTGGGGGTATGGTAAGCCTTCCGACTAATTTTTTTATAAGGAAAAAGTTGCGTATCGTATACAAAAGTTCGAAGCATTCTATAAAATTTATTAATTTCGGTGTCGCTTTAGGAGTAATTGGAAACATTGGATACATACTTTTGGGAGTGTTTAGTTTAGACAGGGCTGGTCCAGGAGATATTTATCACGGTATCATTGGTATTATTTCGTTTGGCGGTTATATTTTATCAATCTTCTTTTTTAGTTTGAATATCGTCCTATCACACAACTGCAAGTTGAAAAATTTGGGACTTTTTGGGCTAGTTGTTCCCATCGCTTTGCTTTTCACCTATTGCGTCCTTACCATCCCTCTTATCGAATGGTTTTTGTTAAGTTCTATTTTGTTGTTTTTGCTTTTATTGAACTATTATGTGTTCAAACTTTAGTCGTCAAGCCAAAACTGATTTTCCTTTATACTATTCTAATTAATTTTTTTTTAACTTTATATTATCTATCTACTTTTTTACCTAAAAGGGATTGAAATTAGGTTAATTTTTAGCGCTAATTTCTTTATTTTCCTTTGGCTTCGTTTTTGCGAGATAATCGAAGTATTCTTCACCTTTCTCTTTTTCTTTCTTGGAAGGTTCGTAAAAATCGGGATGTATTGTGAAAAACAGAATAATTGGCAAAAGAAAGTAACTTAAGGTATATGCAATAATAATAGCACCTTTAAATATAATGATACTCTGCACATCTTGTATTCTAATACTATTAGTATAAACGAGATTATAGTTCACAGTGCTATTCTGTGGATTACTGTTCAATTGATAGTTTAAATCAACGGAGCCTTGACAAGTTAAATTGTCTCCAAAGGATAATTCAATACTTCTTATAAATATTGTATTTGGCCAATAGCTACCATTATAAGTGTATATATTATTTGTATTCTGATAAATTTGATAATTAACTCTTTCAATTTCCACAGCTGTTACACTTGCATTAGATGTGAAATCGAATATCACATAATAGGAATGTTTAACCGGAGAAAATATGCCTGATTCTATTGTTACGTCCATAGAAACACTCACATCGACATCACCATCAATAGTTTGATTTTTAATCTTTTTAAATCCAAAAGCATAATCCATGAAGCCTATTAGCGGATATAAACACAATAAAACTACAATAGTAAGAATTGTTGCCACTATAAATTTAGATTTTTTAGTCTTTAACATCATTCTCCCTCAAGTTTTTTTAAAACGACAATTTAGAATCGAAGAGCATTTTTATATATTGTATTAAGAATGGAGTATATTAATGTTCTGATCCAAGTACAAAAATGCTGAGAAAATTGTGATACATAGTATGAATTGTGGTTGCTTCAGAAATCAATCCATCTAAAAAGATGGGTATTTGATCAATGATGGTTTTTGATATTGACTCTTCGAGCTTTAAAATCAGTAATCTTAGAATAAAAATCTACACTGATGGTTTCCTTAAGCTCCTCCAAGAAAAAGCCTGATATATATCTAATAATGAATGGGGGCTTTCCAGCGGAATAATCCCCTAAAAC
>JAGXNP010000105.1:6925-10742 GCA_019894885.1 Promethearchaeota archaeon
CACAATTTTAAACGCCTTTTCGAATGATTCTTCTTCCTTAGTTGCTTTTGGCGTGATCTCTATCAAAATTTACTATTCTAATTAATTCTTTTTATTAATGGCTATTTAACATTTTTGTCATATAGACTACAATTTAACTTTACTTCTTCAAAAAAAAATACTCACATGCAATTTTTTCCTTTAAATACTCAAAAATCGTTACTCCCAGAAAGTAAAAATTAATGGTGATATGTAAAAAATGACAATTTATGTTCCTAAAGCGCTCTATGAGAATGAAATAGCCCAAGTGTTAGACGAGGTGCGATACAATTACGGAATGCTAACCAGAAAAGGTTATATCTACGGTTTGATTGCTATTGACCAAGACGCGAAAATAATTGCTATCGATTCTCGTTTCGACAGGAAGTTAAATTATTGGGACTTAAGCTCAATCGGAGCCGCGCTCTATGGTGTTGCTCGGCAAGCTCAAGATTTTTTTGAGACAGATTCTTTAGTTCGCGCAACGCTCATCTATAAGGACTTACAACTCTATGTTAAATCAATCGGAGATGTGATCCTCGCCAAAAAAGGAAAAAGAGAGATTCTGATAGTTCTATTAGTCGACAACGAAGTCAATATTGGAGTGCTCATTCTTCAAATGCGAAAGTTTTCGGTAAAGATAAAGCAAGCGATCACTCGAAGCCAAACCATCATGGAAAAACTGCAGATGTCCGAACAAGAACTCAAAGAGCATCTCAAAGACTTAAAGAAAAAGGTTTTCGAGTTAGCATAACTTGTAGGCGAGGTGATCAAAACAATGACAGTAGATTCCAATCATAAAGAAAAGGAATTAGATAAAGAACAAATCAACATTAGCGGTAAGATCGGGACAAATTCTCTCAAGAAAGTCTTACAGTTCAAGGTTGTCTATTGGGGTCCTGGCGAGTCTGGGAAAACTACAAACTACTTCAGGTTAAGGGAAAAGTTTGATGGCGTAAAACTTAACCGAGGTTATTCTGTTGAGACCACCGACGGAAGAACCTTATGGCAAGATTCAATTCGGTTATCATTTTACCTCAATTTAGGAGATATTAAGTTCAACATTATTACTCAAATCGTAACTGCAACAGGGCAAGAACGCTTTTTATCGACTCGTGAATACATATTAGACGGTGCTGACGGTGTGGTGTTCGTTGCAGATTCTGAATCAGATAAATTGGAGCAAAATAAAAGAAGTTTTCGGGAGCTCGTAAGTTTTACTAGCGAAAAAAACATTCCTTTTGTTATCCAACTCAATAAACGGGATTTAGAAAAGGCGATACCCATCGAAAAGTTTAAGAAAGGACTAGGTTTACCGAAATTTGAGAAGTACGAAGATGGTACTCAAGTTGTGTATCCCACCGTTGCGCTCGAAGGAGATAGCGTGAGGAAATGCTTTGAGGACTTGATGGTGCTCGTATTGTTAAACTTTTTTCGCGAATAGTAATAACTATTAGTAATAAATTTAAAACATAGTTGCCAAAATCATAGGTGAAAAAAAACCCATGGATACAGGAGATGATTTCATAAAATCAGAATTTTTGCACTTGCTTTTCTTCGAGCAAAAAAACCTGGTAATATTCCCATATGTAGATTTAAAGCACTTTAGGTCTTTGGATTTGTTTACAGTCGGTTTCGAAACCGTGGACATCGATTCCACCGTTATCCATAACTTGAACGAGATCATTGAATATGAAAGTAATAGTTCATATTCGCAGCTACAAACATTATATTTCATTCTCAACCCTTCACTCGAAGAGCTGGAGAGGTTGGTTGAATCTCCTCAACTAAGGTGCGTTATCAATTCTAAGGAGAATGTAGAAACCTTAGCTAACGGAGACCAATTCGTTTTTTACAATAAGAAGAACAATACTTTCTTAAACTACGCGTTTGAAAGCCGAGACTTATCATTTGAAAAAGAGATATTAGGAAGTTCTCCCAACAAACAAGCAATAATGGACGAGCTTCTTAAAATTAAAAGCATTTCATCAAAAATATTTGCCGAACTAAATCAAAACAATAGTCCCGAGAATCTTTCAGAAATTCTTGATGAATACGAGCAGAAATATTGGAATAAAATTCTCCGGTTTACTGAGTTGTATTGTCAAATAAAAATTCCGGAGTTTAATCGACCGGTTCAATTACCCAAAAGGAAAAATTCAAGTACAGAGATCGATTTCTCTGCAGAATATGAAGCAATTATTAAGACCAACCGAAAAATGGGGAGGTCGTTTATTAAACTAATCCACGATTATCGCTACGACAGAGTCAATCCAGCAAATTTAGAAGTAACCCAGCTTTTCTACCCCCAGAAGCTGTATAATTACCTTAGGAATCACCATTGGAAAAAAGGAATGTCGAAAGAGTTCGCGATTAACTGGCTTAAAAACGCCACGAAAGATTTTTCAGACCCCGAAGAGGCGTTGCTGGAGTTCCAGGTAATACTAAATAAGTTACATTTATCTTATTCTGTTAGCGATATCGATTTAGAGCACAAAAACGAACCAGAAATTAAAGCACGAAATCGAAGCGAAAAAGAAGAACCTATAAACAACACACAACAACCAAGAAAAACACTCGTAATTCCTTCAATCGATAATTTTCCTGAGTTCAAAAAATGGTTATTAAACAAATTAGCCGAACTAGAAAAAATTGTGTAAAAATTATTATTAAGAAAATGCATTTATATTGTTTAAAAATCATTTATAATTATGAGTATTAAGACAGTATCTAAAGAACTCAGAACTAACTCTCTTACCAACATTTTCAAAAAAAATTCCCTCCTCATATTTTTTGTTCTTAGCTATCTCATAATGATTATAAGCGTCGCGATTATATATTTTGGTACGATAGTAAGTATAGACATCCTTTTCTTTTACATTTCGATTTGGAGTCCCACGATATCTGCTATAATTATAGCAGGAATTACCGGGGGCTGGTCAGAAATCAAACGATTGTTGAGCGGTTTCCTGAAATGGAAAGTAGGTGGTTTCTGGTATTTAGCAGGATTTTTTCTTATGATAGGTCCTTTTGTATTTGCGTTATTTTACCTACTGTTGGGAGGTGAAGCACCTGGAAACCCGGGATTAACATGGGGATTAATTTTAATAACCGTAATTAACACTTTAATCAACGGTCCTTTAAGTGAAGAGGCGGGATGGCGGGGATTTGCGTTACCAAGACTCGAATCCCGGTTTAGTGCACTTATTTCTAGCATCATCTTGGGAATAATATGGGCTTCTTGGCATATACCTTTATACTTTATAGAACCACGCATGCCATTCTACATATTTATAATTTTGGTACTCGTTATAACGATTTTAATGACCTGGAGTTATAATAGTACCAATGGAAGTCTAATTATAACCGTGATCTTCCATTTCAGTTTCAATTTCAACGGTGCTTTCATCACGGGCATACTGGGATTGTTACCATTAATGGTGTTCTATATAGGCGGAAGTGTAATGATAGGTGTCTATGTTATTGTCGTCATCATTTATGCTGGCCCTTCAAAACTTTCACAAAAACCAAACTCAAAAATACTTGGTTCACTCTATTCAAATTAGATTTACGAATAATAAGTAAGCAAGAGAAGTTTTTAACATTTCTGTAAGAATGACAAATTCGATTTTTTTCAGAGATAAAAACTAGCTATTACATTCTAAAATCTTGAAATATGTAATTTTCCTATTTTTTTATTTATATAGATTCGTTGTAATATTAGAGTTATCAATATTATGTACTTACATCGAAAAAAATGATTACACAAAAAGCAATACCTTATCCTATTATTCCACAC
>JAGXNP010000106.1 GCA_019894885.1 Promethearchaeota archaeon
CCCCATATTGACTTGTATGGCTTTCGCTGGTTTTCATTGAAATTGTCGACGTTCCACCTTTTTCTAGGTGAAAGTCCATAAAATTAGCCATGGGAAGATTAGTCACAATATCAGCCATGCTAACAACAATATTCTCAGAATCTATTCTTTCACTGACTAAGCGGTAAGCCTCAGCAGTACCCTTACTTTCTTGAATAACGCATTCTAACTCAACATCCCCTAATTTATCTGCTGTCCAAGTTTTTTCTATATAACTTTTTAATTCTTTGCCCATATAAGCTAATGCAAGTATAATATGCTTTATATTAGCATACATCAGATGAGCTATAGAATAATCTACCATAGGTTTGTTTGTTACCTTTACCAGAGGTTTGGGGAGCTCTGATGTTAGCGGCATTAGCCTATTGCCCTTTCCACCAGCTAAAATTATAGCAGCCCATTCTCTCAATTTAATCTTCTCAAAAAATTTCTCATTATTTATATGGTGATTAATAGATATAAATCTAATACCACTTTCAGTAATTAATATATTTTTGAATCGAATTCCTTATCTCTTTTGCGGCGATATGGGGTAATTTTCTTGCAACTCTCATATCATCTACCATTTCAGCGCCCCCAATAATTTCATGCGGGATAATATCACCAAAAAGATGAAAATTTGCGTCATAGTGAAAGGGACAACAATTAAACAGAATATTTCGGTTTTTATCAATTGAAATATCATCTAAACCTTGAAAGATGATCCTAAGGACTTTTGCTAAATCACTTATTTGGTTTACTTTTAATTGAGAAAACCTCCGTATGTGTTCATTTGGATGAAAGCGAATATGGTAGTTCCTCACTGGACTTCCCGTGGTGTAAAAAGTCCAAAATTTAGTTTTTAATATTACGCGATCACTGTTTCCATGAGATGTTTGACATAGATGACAAATATCTCCCATTTCTTTAAATGCTTCAAGATGACCCTCTAATCGGCTTCCATGACCATCCATATTTAAATCAATATAAACTTGACTATGTATGCGAGGTTGTGAACCACCGACTTTATTGCCTATATTGAAAAAGGGTGATATTGGAATATCGTAAAAATCCCTTTCAATTGCTTCTTCCACACAATAAAGAATTGCTGCTTTCATTGAAAGAAAAATCCCTGTTAATACATCTTCAGGTATTAAATTAAAGCATAAAGAGGGATAGAATTTTCTCGAAATTGTGACTAAATTAATACCTCTTGAGAGCTTTAGATGTAAAGGTAATTTATCAGTAATTAATTTTTCAATATCAGGATCAACAATTCGAGCCATCGAAGGATATCTATTAATTAGTGTTAAAGCTTTACATTCGTCTGATATTTTCTTGTTTTGATGAGGCATTTCTAAAAAGGGATTGTCTTTCCTTTTCTCATCTTCAGTAACAATCATTGTAAAACCATCACCTAATTGTTTTCCCCAATCATCGTAAATTGGCTCTCCTTCTGTAATCGATGTAAAGACATCTTTATGCCTATTAGCAATTTTTTTTGAGCAATCGTAAAATTGCTTTTGTTCTTCAATGCTTTTAAAACCCTTTGGTCTTTTCCCCCGAATGGGGCTTAAATAAGCGTAATGTCCATAAAATTTAATTCTTTCTTTTCTTAGACCAAAATCCTCAGTTCTTATTCTTACTATTGACAATGGATCCCATCTCTTAATAGGAACATCATAAGTGGTTTTACCCGCAAAATTTTCCTTGTTTATAATACCCCACTCCATAAAATCTGGAAACACTCTTTTGCTCGAAATATTATTGCACCCTTCACTATTAGTAATATCACAATTAGAATTTGCTTCTCTTAAATATTTAACTCACACAAATTAAAAAAAGATTTTTTATATAAATAAGATTGAAGAATTTGCTTTACTAAAAAACTCATCTATATGATTGAAAATTTTATTTAGGATATGATAAAAAAACAAATTTTTGTTCATTTTTACAAAAATGTAGTGAATATAATACAATTAATTTACATGTACTTCTAATAAAATTAAAAAAAAGAAGAATAGAGAGAAACTAAAATTTATTATTATTTATGAGAAGATCTACATTTCCATTAATAATTGTTGAATTTTAGTGTTCCAACCTCTTTAAAATCTTATAAGTTCTAAATTCCCGTACTGGTTCAGATTTTTCATTTATACCCTCTATTGGTACTCTTACAAAATTTTCGTCGTCAAAATCATCAATTTCTACTTCATCATATTTTGCCATATTATTAGCAATCTTAAGTTCTTTTATTAGAAATTCTCTAACAGCGCATCTTATCAATTCTGATCGACTGGGGTACAATCCATCATGCCCAATTAATTTTTTTATTGCATCTATATAACTTTCAGGTACATTAACGGTAACAATTTTCATTAAATCGCCTTAACCATTTTTTTTTCTGATTATTCTTTATATGATTATTTATTATAAAATACTATATAAAGATTTTTTTTTAGTGGGTTAATATATTTTTATAAAAGTTTTTTTACCTAATTTATAATTTAGGGTAAATTTTATCCCATTAACACATTCTGGTTCTAAATCTTACGCTAAAGATAAAAATTATCATTCTAAAGTAATATTTGAAAATATTTTTGAAATTTTTTTATAGTATCTAAAATTTTTTTAAAAATTTATTAAAATTAAAATATAATTAATGTCGAACTTTTAAATTCGTAAAAAAAATTTATATATCCTCTTTTTCGCAAGAAAATTCTGAAATAACAAAAACTTAAATTAATATAATTCTATTTACAAATCGGTATTAGAAATGCATAAAGTTTTTTAAATAATTGCTTATCATTAATTATTCCCCACCTAATATCTCCCTTGTTCTCTAAAGATTCGAAATATTATAGATTTTTCGTTTATTAGCGAGATATAAGAATTGTTAACTACTTTTGGTATATTTATAATTATCTTTTAGTATTCTTCTTTCAGATTGACAATATTGATTAAATCACTTCGACATTGACTTATCCGACTAATATTTTCGATAACTTCATCCCATCTTAAGAGATCACTAAAAGGGGAATAACCTCTATGCGGAGATAGAACAATATTATCGAGATTATGAAAAGGAAATTCATAGGGATATTTTAAATCTTCCTTGTCAGCTTTTGGGTGATAATTATACCAAACATCTATAGCGGCCCCCAGAATTGTCCTATTTTTTAAAGCGTTGTATAAATCTTCTTGATTTATTATATCTCCTCTTGCAACATTGATAATCAGCCCTTTCGGTCCTAATAATTTATGCTCTCGTGCTTTAATCAACCCCGTAGTCAGTGAAGTTTGCGGAACAGCTATTATTAAAACATCTATTTCTTTTAAAAACTCATCTAACTCAGCAAAACCATATTTCTTAGCTTCTGTAGGTAATTTATCTTTTTGTTTATTCCAATTTTTTCTGAGAATATGGAACTTTACATCAAAACCAGCAAGAAATTGGTGAACTTTATTGTTAATTGCACCATAACCTAGCAACCCAACTTCACGAAAACGCAATGGAATCGAAGCAGCATCTTGATCTCCCGTCCTCCATTTTCCTTCTTTCATAAAAATGTGATGTGGTATAGTTTTGTTCATTAGAGTTAGGAGCAATGCTACAGCATGTTGAGCCACAAAGTAGGAATTTCCATGACCGTTAATTAGGGTAACTTTCCTATAGTTATTTAATTCAATAAATAATTCTAATAGGTGGTTAATACCCGTTCCAGGATTAATAAATACCTTCAAATTCTTTGCGGATTCTAATAAACTTTTAGACGGTCTCCAACCGATTAGAACATCCACCTCCGAAACTATGTTTTTTAGATTTTCATCCGATGTATCTTCTGGAAACATAATTCTTACATTTGAAAGCGGTTTTAAACGTTCCTTTAAATGATTTTGGACCTCATTAGAAACTTTAGAGCTAAAACAGACTAATATTTTCCTATCATTCACTTTCTCATTACATCTCTCTTAAAAATATTACACATCAATATCTAATAGTGAGTTGATTGTGTTTTAAATAAATTTTTATATTCAATTTGTTGCTATAAATATAAGATTATTAAATCTAAATAGGAAGGTTTTAAAATTGTCTGAAGCGAAATTGTTTGAAATCTTTATAAATAGTTTGGATTTTGATGTAAGTGATTATTTAGTAGAAGAACTTACAGAATTACAAAGTGAAATCGTAAATGATGCTACTTTCATTTTAAAAGAAAATATTGTCGGAGAGATAAAGTCCTATGGAGGTTCTGTTAAAAAAAATGAAGAAACATTCAAAGAGTTTATGAAGAAGGCTGAGGCTGAATTAGAAAAAGACAAGTATAAAGAAATAAAAAAAAACCTAAAGAATATCTTAAAAAATTATCAGAATTAATTATTAAGACTTGCGTTGTCATAATACCTGTTAAGGAACTTCCTTGGGTTGATGTCGTTTTTCGAACTATTCCCCGAATTTCTTATACTGATAAAGTTCAACTAATGGATAATGCTATTGCGTATTATGGGGAGATAAAATGTTTTGTGGGTAGAACAACATTATATGGGAAAATTAAAGGTCAAGAACCGTTGTTCGCTCCTTTTACGGGAAACATTGATCTAGGGGGATATAAACTAGATGAATCACAGAAAGAACCTAAATCTCACATTTTTCCCTATATGAGCGCCATAATTAATTCACTAGATTCTCCTATTACTAAAAATCAATTATCGAAATATCACGAGGAATTTGAAAGCCACGGTGATCCGATTGCCGATGCCCTAATGAAAGATTCTGATTTAAACAGCTCCATGGGAAAAATTATTACTGCTATCGAATCCGAGAGGTCTAAATCAGATACTGCTGTTTGTAGTATTATAGTTCCTCTTCCGTCCGAAAAAAAAAGCATTGTTTTAATTACAAACGAGAGTCAGGACAATTCTCGATATGGAAATTGCTTTGAGGCTTTACTAAAACTGTCTGCTTCGTGTTGTCAAATCCCTTCGCCAGCGCCACAACAACCTATCTCCGGAGGACAGGTATCTGGACCTTCGGGAGGAGGGATTAGAACTCCGGGAGGTCAAGAATTAAAAGCTTGGACCGCTGAAGACCTCGCCAACGAAGCTCAAAAAAGGTTAGCTACGCAACCAAACATTCCTGCTTGGAGTGAAGAAGACTTACATAAGTTCGCTGAAGAGCGCGGCTCGGGGATCCCTGAAGGAATGGAGGTATGGAAAGAAGAAGATTTGCAGGAGTTAGCAGAGAAAAGAAGAAGAGGGGGCTTGAATATTCCTGAGTGGAAACCCGATCAAGATATGACAGAATGTGCAAGCTGTGGATATGGTTTAAGGCCGGGTTGGACAAAATGCCCAGTGTGTGATACCCCTGTCTCACCAAAAGAACCCTCTGGAGAAGATCAAGATGAGATTTCAGAAGAAGAAGAGGATAGTGACGATCCAGAACAAGAAACTGATTCTAACATAGAAAATACCGATCCTTAAAAATTTATTTTATAAAGCTTTTTTTGCACTTGGTGCGCTTCTACTTTTTGCTTATTAAGGAGTGAATAGCATAAAGTTTATAAGAAAGAACATCTGTCAATTCCAAACTTTTTTTAAGCATTTTTTATTTACATCCTTAAGGGAATAATTGATTAGGAAAATTCTGTGCTATCTAAAATATTTTTATTAAAGCGTAAAAATACTCTTGATTTAAACAGTCTTGATATCTATAGCTACCCCGAAGATATAGACAAAAAGGAAAATAAAGAAATAGTGTTAAAAATCATCCAAGGACATGATCATGGATCTTTAGAAGATAGTTGTTGTAAGAAAAACATATCCAAAAGTAGGGCAAAAACTACGCAGGATACCTCTAATCCGTTTGTAATTAGTAATCCCGTTTCCCAGATGATTGGCAACCAAAATCTCTACACTATATGCATTAATGCTGAAATGCTTATCGGATTAGTATTTGAAAAAGAAGATAATCCATACGATTATCGAGAAATTTTTGTTGATTTGTCTAACGAATTATTGAATATTGAAAGATGTTGCTCTTTTAAAGACGATATCGAAATAGAAAACTTCTTAATAACACTGTTTATTGATATAAAAAGATTTGGGGATGAAACTCTTGAAATAGCTCCTGAAGTTTCCCTTCATCCCTCTGGATTGTTTACAAAGATCTTTCTTTTTGGAATAGACGACGTTGGAAAAAGTTCCTTTACAAGGAGAGTTAAAACAGGTAAGTTTAACGAAAATTTTTTTACACCAAGCAAAAGATTTAACATTGAGTATATCCAGAGACAAGATGGTCTTCTCTCAATATGGGATAGCCCAGGGCAAAGCACCTTTAGGGAAAAGTGGTTATTAGGTCTTCAAGATTCAAACATAATTATTTATATAATCGATGTTGCCAACCAATTACGCTTTAACGAATCAAAAACGGAGTTTTGGAAAATATATAACGAAAATGATCTTGAAGATATTCCTCTTTTAATCCTAGGTAATAAGATTGATTTAATTAATCATAACAATAGCAATAATGATGAACAAGTAAAAAGAACGGAAAAAGAAATTATTGACTTTTTTGAATTTGATAGTTTACAGCATAACAATTGGAAATTTGTTTTTACATCTGTTAAAACTAGCTATAATATTGAAAAAGTATTAAACACAATTTTTACCTTAGTCTCAGCTTAGAAAATCAATACAAATTTTGGTTTATCAATAAATTTATAAGCCTAGCCGATTAAATTACTATTATATTACATACGTTTAAAGATATTGTTAGGTTAAGAGATATAACAATAATAAAAGGATTTAATCATGATTAAACGTCTTAAAAAAGAATTACAGATAAATATTGAGGAAAAAGAAGGACAACTATTTTTAGGCGAAAAAGAAAAAGACATGATGCTTGTAATGCTACGTCCAAATGAGATAATGGAATTTTGCGAATTTGCTGGAACAAATGCTGAAGATATCCTGATATGGGTAGGGAAATCTCTGGGCAAAATATTTTTGGAGAAGTTTTTTGATAACAAGGATTGGGGTAATGAAACAATGGAGACTAAAAAGGAAGTTGTCTTAGGAACTATCGAGGTCTTAATGCTTATGGGGTACGGTGGGCTCACAGGGATGTTTAAAAAAGACCACATTATCATAAATGTATACGATTCTTTAGCAACCCAAGAAGTAGGCAATATTTTGGCTAAAAACTTATGTTTATTATATCTTGGAATTTTTAACAGTATTTTTGATGTACTTGGGGTTGATGTTGATGGTAGTGAAGTAGAGTGCGTTTTAACAGGAGGCGAGAAATGTTCATACAAATTTGATCTCCTCTCAGAAGAAATTGATGATACGTTAATAGACGAACAGCTTTCTGAAGCCGCTGTGTCTGATTTTTTAGCTTCGCTTTAAAAGATAGTATCTAATCTCTTCAAACTACCGAAATCTAAACGATGAAGCGCATTGAATGAAAATTCACACTAATTTTTTGAAAATAAATTACTAATTTGCATTTTACAATATTCTAAATACCTTTTAATTCGCATAATTATTCTCTTGACCCCCTTATATGTAGATTATGGCATATAATAGCTTACAACGCTTACCCGTCTTTAATATGTTTAATAGCAAAACTTTATTCTAGTGAGGTATAACAACTATAATAATCACTTTTTATTTATTTGCACAATTAACTATAATGACATAATTATGGTAGATAAACAAATATTAAAACTTTCCAAATTATGCGAACATTGGGCGAACCATAACGAAGCTCATAAAGAAAGCTACATAAAATGGAGAGATATCGCAAAAGAGAAGGAATTAACCTCAGTTGTAGAAAACCTAAATAAAGCTATTGAAATGATTGATAAAAGCACTGAATATCTAATTTCAGCAAAAGATGATATAAGCGAATAAATAAGATTTTTATGCGTTAACGAAAAGCTAAATTAGAGAAATAAATTTATCAGTGGTAAAAGCTGTTGTTTAAAGTAATCAATTTTCTCATTAAGTAAATCGAAATTATCACTAAGTAACCACAAATATACTGGTATTTTTAGCTCAGAATATTTAAAAAGTTTTTCTCCTCGAATTGCAAATCCATTTAAGGGAAAATCAAGCGTGATTGAAGGTTCTCTAATTAATCCTATCGAATTATGAAAGTTCGAAAGTGTTTGCATAATTAGAGCTGTATTATTTAGCAAAGCCTCATCAATATCTGAGCTCGTGAAACTTCCAAAAATTAAACCATCCATCGAAATTAAGCTCGTTGCTTTACCTTCAATAGTATGAGTAAAGTCCTCTATGATATTCTCAATTATCTCTGAAGTTCCAGAAATTAATTTCAAAGCTTCGCTGAACATTTGCAGGATAGTTTCTTTTTGATATATAGTCGTATCACCATAGCTGATTGATAAATCTTCATATTCGCCTATAATATTATCGAATTTATTTTTTATCGCAGATACACTGTTTTGCCATTCGAGAGAAGTACGAATATCTTTATCGCTTTTTGAGAGTACTACCATGATTGGAGGGAATTCATTTAATTCAACCAATGCTTTTAATACTTGACGGAAGTAATTTGCAGCTTCTGCAAATCTATCAATATCTTGTGTGTCAATAACATAAAGTACCAAATCAGCTTCAGTAAAGAATAATTCTGGTCTGTTAAAATAGAGCTTTTCTCGATATTGGACCTGACCGCCTAAATCCCATGAAAGTATGGGGTACCCAAAAAAGTCCAGTTTTTCGCGTTTAACTCCCCTTGTGGGGAGAAGAGACTTAATAATTGAAAATTTATCTTGAAGAACTGCTAAAATGCTAGTTTTTCCCCCATTGTCCAAACCTATCATTAAGATTTTCTTATGCGTTCTTATTTTCTCTCTGATTGCTTTTTCAAGTACTTTTGCGATTCTTACCCATTTCTGAAGAATTCTAGTAGGAATCTCTTCAATAGTTGGAAGACTCTCGATCGATAATTTCGCTAAATCCTCGATGTTTTTTATGTTATTTTCTACTAATTTGTCTGAGGAAATTTGATCGATTCCAATTAGCGAATCTGGTTTGAATTTTAATGCTTCATCTAATTCGTCAATCAGTACAGAACTTTTGAAAAAGTCTTTAATCACAACACTTTTTGTCTCCTCTTCTTCAGACATGACACATCGGATTTAAAATCAATTTTACTTTAATTTATAGTGTAACTTTATTTTATAGTAAAATATCTAATTAATAAAATTTTAGTTTTGTGAAAAAACATAATTATTTATTCTATTTGTATCATATAAAAATTAGAAATAATTACGGGCTTATGTAAAAGCTTATACGGTATTTGAATTTGTCTGAACGGCACCCCGAAAACATAGTTGTTTGCATCGACACTTCTAGATCGATGTATCGAGCAGATTATACCCCAAATCGATTGGTATGTAGTATAAACGCTATGAAAAAGTTAATTAGTGAGCGATTTGCTCAAGATGCCTCAAGTGCCTTCGCAATTGTAAATTTTTCGAATAAGCCAAAAAAATTAATGGATTTTACAAACGATAAAAACCTGCTTTTTGAAGTAATAGATGATTTAGACATTTCTGGAAAATCTGCTTTGGGAGAAGCCTTAGGACTTTCTATTAAATTAATTATTTCTGAATTACGAAAGATCGCAGCTAAAATGCCTCGAATCCTTGTTATTTCGGATGGTAATTTTACTACGACATCTATTGATCCATTGAAAATGGCACGTTTAGCTCAAGGAATAAATGTAAAAATAGATACATTTCGATTGGGGGAACTTTCTCCTCTCAATATCCTAAAAAGGATGAGCGACCTCACAGGGGGTAACTATTATTACAATAATGACGCTCAATCTCTTCTACAAGCGGCTCATGACTTAGCTGGATCTAATATTAAAACTTACGGCGACGGGACAACTTTAGTTATTAAAAATCCCGCTTTTCTTAGAAAAATAGCCGCTGATCTTTTAAGAGTTCAAGATCTGACAAAGGATCAAGAACAACGGTTATTACAGATAAGAGGCTTAGGAGATTATAAAAAATGTTCGATCTGTTTTTCAGATGTAAATCCCTACACCAAAAGTTCCTTTTATGTTAGTGGTCGCTATTGCCCTCACTGTCAAACACCATATCATATTCATTGTTTATCTTCTTGGGCTAATTCCCAAAAAGACAGAAAAATGATACAAGCGGGATCAGTTCGATGCCCTCATTGCTTTTATTTATTAAAGATTCCAACTGAAGTGTCTCAAGTTCAAAAGCTCACATCTCTTTCCAGACCAAGAATAAAAGCTAAAAAAGAGCCTAAAACGCCGGAACTTTCTCATGTAGAACTAGTTAAATTTAGTGATTTAGATTCAGACGATATGTTTAAATCTTGTCCTGTTTGTAATTTTATATTTGAGGAAGGGCAAGATCTCTTAAGATGCGATAATTGCAAATCATTATTTCATGAAACTCATTTTAATGATTTAACAGAGAGCCGTTGTAAAAACTGTGGAGTAAAATTGCATAAATTCTAGCCTCAACAGTATTAGTG
>JAGXNP010000107.1 GCA_019894885.1 Promethearchaeota archaeon
GAAAATAATTTTATATTTAATGTACTAAAATAAATTTTGATATTTAAATCTTACCAACAAACGTTTGTTTGTAGAAAAAGAAGAATAATTCTTACCATTCAAATAAAGAGTAAAGATATAACCAAATATAAAATAGATAAAAGAATAAAATTGAAATTTATTTTTGGAGTAAAATGTTAAAGTTACCTCAATTCTTTTAGAATAGTTCCACGAATTCGAGATATTTAAATAAGATCATACTCTAAGTGGATATTTTCTAAATTTTACTATTTTATGGGTTTGAATTTCAATACTTCCTCTCGTTCTCTTCCTTTTAGATTCCGAATGGCGTATAATGTTATCGTGGAGGAAACTCCTTTTTCCCTTAAATTTTTTACGTAATTTAGAACATTTTCTTTATTTTTTCCAACCATGTTATCTTTAAGAGCCCATCCGACTGCCTTTCTGATTAAATCTTCTTTGTCCCATTTTAGGTTATCACATAATTTTAAAAGAAAATCTACATGCCTACCTTCAGCTCCTATTTTTCTTGTGAATGTAACTACGCTAACTCGTTTTTTCCAAGTATGGTCAGAATTATTCCATTTTTCTAATATATTTTTAACTTCAGTTGGATATTTTCTTAGTAATGGTTGCATAATATAAAGAGAAAAAGAATCAGTTGGACCCCAATGAGTTAAATAACCACAAATTTCATCTAAAATTTCAAAATTTTGGAAGGATAATTCTAACAAACTGAGTTCAAGAAGTTTCAATCCAAAATTGGTTTGTGAGATATATTCAGGTTTATAAAATATTCGGGATAAATCTATTCGTTGTTTAAAAGATAATTCCTTGAATTTATTTAGAAATTTCTTAATAATATCATCGATTTCAGGAACTTTTAGTCCATATGTTTTATAACCATATTTTTCATAAAATTTCTGGTTCCAATTTAGATAATCTTTTTTTGATTCAAATTTGTTAATGGCTGCTATTTCCAATTCACTTTTTATACTGTTATAAAGTCTTTCTATATCCATCTTTGCGCTTTTCTTGATTTTTATACATATTTAATAATTTTACTTAATAATAAAAAGGACATTATAACTTTAGTGGATACTTTCTGTATTTTTCGATTGCGGCTCTCATGGCTAGAATATTCTCCCAAGGGATATTTATTATATCGTGACTAGGACCTACAAAATAACCTCCACCTTTTCCCGCACTTTTTATAGTATTTCTTACATTTTCTTCAACATCCTTAGGAGTCCCATAAGTTATAATCCCCGAAGAATCTAATCCTCCCATGAAACATAAGCGATCCCCTAAGGATTCTTTTAACCCGGGTAAATCCACGCCTGCCGTTGCTTCTAACGATTGTATACAATTGAGCCCTGCATCAATTAAATCGGGTAAAAACTGATCTATTTTTCCACAGGAGTGTAACACAATTAATACCCCCCTTTTTTTACATGCCTGATATATTCTTTTGTGATATGGAAGGATAAATTCACGGAAAACATCTAAAGAGAAAAAGCCATTTTCTTTATAACCTAAATCATCTCCAAATGTCATAATATCAACGCCCACTTCAGCTAATCGTTTTATAATTTCGATGTTAACTTTCGTGTATTCATCCATAATTTCATGAATAAAACTGGGATTTTTTCGGATATAATACGCGAAGCGGGTAAATGTAATGCCCCCTATTAAAACTTCAGAGGGATTAATCGGTAAATTTGCCATAGGATAAAAATAGGGCGAAATAGCCTCTACAAACCGCTCCCATGTCTGAGTGGAGTATTTTACTCTTTTGTTAATCAATTCAGTGGGTTTACCATATCGATCCCAGTAATCGTGTAGAATTTCTGGGTTTTTAAAATAACCTCCAACGTACCAGGCGTATTCCAAGCCAGTATTAATTTGTTTTTCAGTTCTATACAATCTTCCATCCATTCTATTTAGACGACAGTTAGGAAATTCTGGTGGTGCGTCTTCATATCTGACTTTTATCTTAGTTTCTCCGAAAGGATCCATCCCATAAAGATCGACATTCAAGAACCGTTGTTCTGTAATATAGTATTTGATATTAGATACTTTATCTTCTGCGAATGAACGATGTTTATCCATTTCTCCTGATTCTTTAAAAGCTTGGAAAGAACTCCCTGTCTGCTCAAATCCAAAATAATGAATTGGAACCATGTCAGGTTCGCCATCAAGCTCGAGAGCTTTAAAAACTCTTTCTCGTTTTGATAAAACCATAATTCGTGTGAAATCTGATTACTTTAAAAATAATAGAAATTATTGGTGAGTAGAATAATAGTATGCTAAAAAATATTCCTTAAATTAAGAGAATTTAGATTTATTAGTAAGTTTAGTTAATTATTTTGATCTATATTTAAAATAAAGTGTAAAAAAATATTTTATCCTTCTAATAAATGGAATAATACAATTGGTATTAAATTTCCTTCAAGGGATACCCGCTCATTATTTGCACGATTTACCAAATTATTTGCCATACTATTTATCGACTGTTCAGCAGAATCGAGATTGAACAATTTTCTATATTTTGGATCATCTGGATTTAGCAATATTTTCTTTTGCCATTTCAAACCTAGAGCATTTGCCTGTAATTGTAGCCCTGCTAAAGCCATTCCAGCCTCAACTTCGGCCCAATACTTTAGATTCATAACTCTGTGCATTAATCCAGCGCAAGGCTTTTTTCGATCGATACATAATAATATAGCATATTTAGAGAAACTAGTATCAAACTCCTTTTCAATCTCAGCTCTAAAAGTCTCAGAGCTAAATTTTTTTATAAAATGGTCGTATCTTATGGTTCCATCAACATTAATCCATCTATTTAACGCAGAATACCCGACCGGATTATAATGGTATGATCCATTTGGGATATTTGCAAGATTATCTACATAAACTATTGGATATACAGCATATCCAGCACATCCCGAGGCATGCACCCGACCGTAACCGTTTTTCTCTAGCGCATCGCGGTTTCCATGAGTTGCATGATCGTTTTCTCCTTGACAAGCCCAGAGCAGTTGAGAAATTTGGTTTAAATTTATATGGTTTGGTGCCTTTTCATCAACACGATTAAATATAACATCATCTAGTGGAATTCCTTTATACTTTTTCTCATAGATTGCGCGGTCTTTGTAGCAAGCTGGAGTGTCGAGTAAGATCGTGCCCTCCTCTACTTTTATTTGAAGAGGTTCTGCAGTATCTTCTACTAAAGGAGCCCTATCTCTCTCTCGAACTGCTACCGAATATAAGAAGGCATAATTTTGATTCGTTAAATTGTTAACGAGTTTATTGTATTTTTTAGGCGCTCTTGCTCGTTGTGATACACCAAGCCCTATGCTATCTACTTTTAATGAGAGATATTGCCATGTAATCCCTACTCGAATTAAATCCTCAAATTCAATAGATTCCTTCCAAAACAATTCGGGATATAGTTCCATAGTAAATTTTGTTTTTTCTTTATCAGTTAATCGAACCAAACCATCACTATTATATTTATATGTCCCTCCAGTGTAATCGTCGCCATTAGGTAATACAACAAATAAAGAATTTGAAGGTGCTGCTTGAAATGTAGAATTACATATTTCTTTAATAACAGATAATTGCAACACGCGCCCTTCACCCGAGCAATCTTTACGCCTTGCCAAACTCTCTTGCAGACTCATTTTAAACACTGTACTAATTTTTCTAATTTTAATTCTCTAAAAAAAAAGATAATAAATAAATAATTATAATTAACGATTATTTTTGGTTCATCAAGTATTCATTCATTTCAACGAAAGAGCTTGTTCGGATAAGGGCTGCTTTAAGGAATTGAAACCCTATGTCGTAAGTTGACCCGTCTCCACCGATGTGGATAACATATGGCACTTCACCGTTGTATAATCCCTTGGATTTTAAGATTTTATAGGTTGTGCTTATCCCATCTGCTACAGTTGCACCTGATTCAAATAAATGGTGAACCCAAGGAACTTTCCATGAAGTTACAAAATCTTTCGATGTAGAAACCTCAACGCAACTGGTATTATTAACATATATAATATTATTTCCAGCTACAGCAGTGGCTACAGTTGCCATTTGATTTAATACCATTCCAGCCCCGCATCCTGGACAAAGTCCGTGCCCGGGGTGCAGATGAGTTTGAGGTCTTAATGTTCTTCGATTAACTTTATAGAAGTCTACAGGTTTTTCAGCTCCAAATTGTTCAATAAGCCCTTTTAGTTTGAGATTTCGTTGTTCTGTATAATAAATTATTTCGTCAATTTCTTTTTCCATGAATCTTGGTTTAAATAAATGCTTGAATTTGCCCATGGATTTAAGATATTCTAGGAATTTTTCTTTATCAATATCCAATCCGCGGTAATAAGAAAATGTTGGTATTCCGTCTTTAACTCTTATCGTATAAAGAGGCCAATACCCGCAATCTGTAGCTAGTTTTGAAATACTTCCCGCATCACCAGCAGCATGACGCCATCCTCGCATGCAATCTGAATAGGATTGAATGAAAGCAGATCCATTTGATTTCATCGCATCAGCGAATTTTCCCATGAAGTCTGCGGGATAAGCAGGATTAGCAGTGGCTAAGAACAGAGATTTTGTGCCGAAGAAAGCAAAAGGAGTGACCAAATCTTGCTTGACACCGATTTTTCCAGGTATTTTCTCTCCTCCTGGACCAGTCGTTGTTGAAGCGTAAGGTGGAGTTCCTCCCGATTCTTGAATACCAGTGTTCATAAAAGCTTCGTTATCGTAGTTGAGAAACAATACGTTAGACTTTTCATCTCTTGCGAGAATGTCTTCAAATAGGATTATATTTCTTTCTGGTTTCGACATTTTATCGATCCACCTCAAATATTTTGTCTTTAGTTTCTCTTACACCTAGGTATGTATAAAGTTGCCCTTTCATGTCTTTTACTGATTCCATCTTCCTTTTAGTTATATCAAATTCGTCCCGTGTGACATCTCTTCCACCTAAACCTACAATATAGCTTCTAAAAATAGTATTAAGGGGATATAATGCTGTTGCTATCGAGGTTGAAAATGGCGGTAGAAGATTATTAAGTGCATCTGATTTCTCTAAGATGATTAATTTTTCAATATTATGCTCTTGAACGATTTTTTGTAACTCTTCATAAGGGAAAGGTCTGTATGCTCTGATTTTGATTAATCCTATATCTTTATTTTTAGTCATCCAGCTTATTATATTCCCGCACATGCTCCCCATTGTAATAAACGCAGTCTTTGAGGAGTTATCCAAGTTATAAGTCTCAATTAAATTATAATGGCGGCCGGTTGCTTTTCCGTATTCATCAAAGGAATTTTTCATTATGTTTAGAACGGATTTTTTGGCGACATCAAGATTCATTCTTCCCTCCATGAAAAAACTTGGCGTAACAATTCCACCCCATACTCCTGGACGTTCAGGTGTGATTGTATGGCGCGGTTTCCTTGGCGTTAATTTACGTACGACCTCATCGGGAGTTAACCATAATTTTTGAACTGAATGAGAAATTATAAATCCATCGTGTACAAACATAGTTGGAAATAATGAATTGTCAGAAATCATGACTGATAAAATTGCGGCATCGTAGGTCTCTTGAACATTTTCTGAAACAATGCAATTCCACCCATAATCAGTAATAACATATTCCCAACTATTCCAAATGGATAAATTTGGAGAGTTGAAAGCTCGGGCTGAGATCATCATCGTTAAAGGAACTCGCCAACCTACAGCCATTGGTAAAGCTTCCGACATTAATAAATAGCCTTGGGACGCAGTTGCAGTAAAAGTTCTTGCACCTGCTGCACAAGCTGCCGTTGAGTAGCTAATAGCAGCTAATTCAGATTCAACATTAACAAAGGCTGCTTTCAACCTTCCTTGATGAACCACATCGGATAATCCCTCAACTGATTGCGTTTGAGGTGTAATCGGGAAAGCACATACCACATCGGGGTCCGTCTGAGTGACGCCCCCTGCTACGGCGTAATTACCAATCATAGCAGTTTCAATTGGTTCTTTAATCTCCTTAAAAAATATTTTCATTGGTTCTATTGACATTTTAATTACCTCCTCCTTCTTCTGGTAATGCACAAGCAGCAGGACCCTGTTTTGGTCTTTTACTTATGGCTTGAACTGGACAAATGTTAAGGCAATTTAGACAAGCTTTACAGTGAAGTATATCGATTCCAGACATGTGATATTTACCGTCATCGCCTAATTTTCTAATAGTGGCAAAATCTGGGCATATAAACCAGCATTGCGTACAATTAGTGCATGTTTCTTCGTCCCATATTATTTCCCATTCACCCCACGACCCAGTATTTACTTGATCGCTTCCAACAGGGATTATATCTTCATCACAATACCAAACACCGGCTTTATCTAAATCTTTATAACCTGGTAACCCTAGAGATACTTGTTGCCATGGTATTTTACTGTCCACAGTGAAATCTGGCTCGATCCCTATATCATAAACACATGTTTCTTCAATTGCCTGTTTAATAGCCTGAATATTTTTTCCAGCAACTTCTCCTTTAAATCGCTTCATTATCGCATCAGATAATTCCTCAAACGTAAAAAGATAAGATACACGAATTAACGCTCCCAATATAATGGTATTCGTAATATTTCTCCCTAAAACATCAAGAGCAATTCGAGTTGCATCAATTGTCGCAATATTTATATCCTTTCGTTGAACTGCATCTTGAACTGTTAATTGATCCATCTCTGTATTGACAATTAACCAGCCTCCTTTTGGGATACCTGCCGTCACATCTACTTCTGTTAATAAAGAGGGGTCTAAAACGGAAACAAATTGAGGTCCATATACCTGTTCGTTTGATCTTACTAGATCAGCATTCGCAGAAAGTCGGACATAGCTTTCAGTTGGACTTCCCATTCGTTCTGCACCAAACTTAGGCTGGCAGACACCGTAACCATAGAAAGCTTCCACGCAGAGGTTTGAAGCAGTAACACCTCCTTGTCCTCCACGGGCATGGAATCTAAGATTTATCGTATAATCATTTAAGATTTCTTTAATATGTTCTGGAGTTAACATTTGAATTTTCACTTTTTTTTTCAAAATATAAAATTGTAATAATATAGTATTCCAACCAAAAAAAGTTTATTCACTTTAATCGAAAAGGTGCTTATTTGAGCTGAAATGATGAACTATTTAGGATATGGCTCTTTTTCAAATATTATAACACTAAAGGGGTTTTTTTAACTTGGTAAAAAATTCTGACATTAAAAATCATTCTGATTCGTTTAGCACCCCCAAAGAGCTAAAATTAGAAAGTATTGATGCAAATGGGCAAGAGGAAGAAAATAATGTGAAAATGACTCCAGATTTTATACCGATGATAAGAATTATCTTTTGGAATAGTATGGGGTTCTTCTTCTTTTCATTTTTAATCCCTTATGTCACAATACAATTATTAGGAGTTTCAAAAACGGAATTAGGCATTGCTTTTTCGATACAAACGATCGGGGGTTTACTTAGTGCTCCTATTGTAGGCTATTTGACTGACCGCGTTTCAAGGAAAATTTTAATCCTTATTGGAAGTTTTGGGCGTGCTGCTTGTTATATTCTAATGTATATAGGAATTCTTCTATCGTCTCTTTTGTTGTTTATTGCTGGTATGTTTGTTTTAGGATTTTTTGTTGGTTTTTTTTGGACGCCTTTAGACACGTTAATTTCCGAGAAATCAAATAAAGTTAATCGTTCATTTGCTTTTGGAAAGCGTGCAGGAATGATCGGAAAAGGAAACTTCGTTGGATCAGTTATTAGTTTTTTAATATTTTGGTTAGTGAATTCATTTATTCCAGAAAATCTCTTTTTGGTTTATTGTCCTCTATTAATATTTGCCGCATCAAATATTTTTGGAGGAATTGTATTCCATTTGAAAGTAGATGAGAATTTAACATTTGATAAGCATGTTTTTAATCTTTTTCCATCTTCTGTCGAGCCGAGTATTGTTTCCAAGGAACCAGTTATATCTGAAGCTCCGTTAAAGTCCAGAAATAATTTAGCTATTGGATTCTTTCTCGGTTTCAGTGTTTTAGTCATTGCTTTCATGACTAGTAATCTTAATCAAATGTTAGCGTATCCTTTCTTTCAAGTATATTTACAAGAAGAATTGAAAATTATAGATCCCACGCTTATAATGATAATCTATTTCCCAAGTCAAATTATTTCTTTATTATTAGCACCTAAATTAGGTAAGATTGCTGATAAAATTAATCCTGTACTAGGGGTAGCTTTTGTGAGCGGCTTAGGTGCGTTTGTAACATGGTTAATAATTAACACAACATCGGGATATCTATTCGGTCTCCTATTACTCTTCGACTCAACTTTTGCATGGGGGGGTAACTTAATTTTACAAAATATCCTTAGTCGTATATCAAAAATTCATCGTGGAAAAGTTTTTGGAGCAGCGCAATGGTTAAGCTTATTCGGTGCGGTTTTGGGACCTATAATAGGGGGATTTGCGTATGATAATATAGCCCCTTTTGCTCCTTTCGCAATTTCAATATTTATTGAATTAAGTGTAATACCTCTTTACGCTATAGCGATTAAAGCCTTAAAGCCTTATATGACTGAAAAAATACATTAATAACTTAGCATAATCAAGCATAAAATCGCTTAAATATTCGACAGATTGCCAAATTGATCCATAAAGAGAGATTTTGATCTTTGGTTTTTAATAATTTCAAGTCCCACATTGCGCTCTCTGATTGCTTATCTCTCAATATCTCAAGCGCTAATTTTATTTGCGGGTGAGAGGTAGTAAAGCCAAGAAAAGAGAGAGAATCAAGCGAAGACACAATATCAGTCCACCAAAATGGGAAAGATACTTTTGTCCAATATTCCACACTTCTGCGATCGGCGTATTTATCAGGTTTAAAGAACCGTGAAGCTAAAAGTTCGCCTGCTACTTTCACCGCTTCATTATTTCTATATTTAGAATGAGCAGCGAATGCTCTAAGAACTATCCCAGTCACCATATGAGAAAAAGATTTTTTCCTATTAGATTCAAATGTAATAGGACTACTAACGACATCTAGGTATTTAGCGTTATTTGTTCTCATTGGAATAGCCCATCCCCCGTCTTCTTGCCGCATGGATAATAACCATTCAAGGATCCTTTTAATGCGATGATCGTTACCATATCCTGCTTTAATTAATAATTCAGTAATTGCTGCTGTATAATTTGGACTGTATTGAGTACCATAAAATCCCCTAATATCTCCTTCATCCGTCTGACAAGAGAAAATATATTCAGCAGCATTTTTAATTGCTTCTTGTTTTTTTGTAAAACCATATTTTTCGACAAGAAACCCTAATTGTCTGTATGTTTCAAGAAGATTATAATTTTCTGGCTCATCTAACTTAGTTTTCCAAGCGGAATACCTCCAATACCCATCTTCTTGTTGTTGGTTAATAATCTTGATGGCTGGTGGTAAAGAATATAATGTTTCGAATGGTTCGGCTTCTTCTTCCAGAAGATCTCGTTTAGCAAAATATAATATCGCTTCATTTTTACTCGAAATAAGAGGAGCCAATGGGTCATACTTCAGTTGTTCTTTCCATCCTTCCAAATTATTACCGCTCCTTATTTTAAAAAAAATTTAAAAAGTTTTTCTTAGGTACTGTTATTGAATAATCAACCTTTTACTATTTAATATATATTTTCATCGCAAAATTAAAGATAAAAACTATTAATCTCATCTTTAATTTTAAAATAATAATGGAGAATGTAGAGAATAAAGACATCGGTGTAAAAGACACATCTTTTATCAATGATATAAGATCAATTGCTATTATTGGAGCATCAAAAAAGAGGGATTATTTCTTTTTAAGAAACCACCAATATGCTTTTAAAGGCAATCTATATGCTGTACATCCTAACGCAGAGGAAATACCTAATTTTCCTGAAGATAAAATTTATTCTTCAATCCTTGAGATCCCAGAAGCAATAGATTTCGCTTTTATCGCAATTCCAGCAAAAAAAGTGTTGGAAGTAATGGATGAATGCGTAGAAAAAGGAGTAAAATTGGTTACAGTTTTTACCTCAGAGTTTTCAGATGCCGGAACAGAGGAAGGTGCTGAGTTGGAAAAAGAATTAGTAAGAAGAGCTAAGAATAAAGTAAGAATTTTAGGACCGAATGGATTAGGGTTATTTTATCCTAAGTTTGGGATCGCTTGGCGTACAGGATTCCCATCAGTTGCTGGAAACATTGGATTTATTGCTCAATCTGGAGGAATATGCAACATTGCTATCTATTCCTCTATTGAATTGGGTCTTAATTTCTCTAAAG
>JAGXNP010000108.1:0-4813 GCA_019894885.1 Promethearchaeota archaeon
ACCTATTACATTTTCTCCGTTTATCTTAAACACTAACCAGTTATAGTCAGGGTCTTCGATCATCTTCCGTATTTCCTGTTCGCTTTCCAACTCTTTGTACGGATATGAATTTCGATATACCAGTTTAAAAATTTCTGAGATACTTTGCGCTTCCTCAGACTTTGCGATCTGGATCATAGGTATTACATTTTGAGCGTTAGAACTCGACCTCTTCGGAAAACTTATCCCTTTCTCTAAGCTTAAATCTTTATACCTAACGTTTGTGCGGAGAAAGTCTTGAATAGTAATGACACGTTTTTCTACTTTAACTGCTTTCTTAGCAATAGAATTGTCTTTTAAGAACAATAAAATATCCCAATAAATTGTAGGTAATTGGTTTATAACAATTATTGAGAACTATATAAACTTGCGTAATATCATAAAAGTTTGTTATAAAAAGGAAAAATTCTCAGATAAAAAGTCATATAATCTCACTTCACATTTCCGAGAGTTTTTTTTCGATCTTGTTTAATGCTTCAATTAGCGCTTTTAATAACTGTTTATTATTACACGTATTAATAGTTTCAGATAACCTATTCATAAATATTTTTACTAATTCTTTGTCCTTTTCAATAAGCTTGGTTTTAGAATCGATTATCTGGTTGAATTCGCCTTCAAACCATTCTAATTCTCGCCTATATGTTATCTCTTCATCTTCTTCTCTTTCGTTAAAAAATGCCATAGACAATTCCTGATTTTGATTTAGATGCTAAATAAAACAGTTAAATGTTTTTTTCAATTCCGTAGTAAACTAAAATAAACACGGGTAGATATATAATTAAGCCAAACACGCCCCAAAATGTCCTATATATCAAGTTATCGATCCATGTATTTTAAAGAGCGGTACAATAAATATTTGCAGATAACATAAGAATACCGATCAAAAACAATTTTAACTTACGCTTTAACGCCTTATCCGTAATTTTTCGATAATTCTTTAAAGAAAAATATATTTGGGGGATTACTATTGTCATCGTTAATAATATTGTGAGGTATGCGAAAAAACTCCAACTATAGACCGGAACCCAGTTAGTATTACTGTCGTAGCGAACTCCGTTAGGTATGAAGAAAGATAACCGCACAGGAAACGCTAAAATCGGGAGTATAACTATCATCTTCCACCAAGGAGAAGTTTTAGGAGATATAATCAAATTATAACTGAACATTATAAGAAATCCAGAAGAAAGACTAATTAGGAATAAAGACATCTCGTATAGAAACAGCGATAACGGATGGGTTTGGATTAGAAGAAAAAGCGCAGGAATTGAAAACCCTAAAGCGTTAAATATATAGAAAATAGAAAGTAACATAGTTAGCTTCGACCTCTTTTTTCTAAGCGTAAAGTAAGTAAAAAGAAGCAGAAAAATTACTGCTACACCTTGCACGGTTAAAATAGCTTCTTTACTTCTTTAATTTTTTAATTTTATAATTTTTTTAAAATATACATGTCGACAATACATCACGATCGTTTTTTGCTTACACTTTTACACTTAGGAAATTAGTAAATTGGTAAAAATTCAAGTATAATGTAAAGATATTAATTTTATCAAAAGAATTAAATAAATAGAATTTTAATTTATTAATAATTAAGGTAATAAATTTTTAGTCGAAAAAAATTATGTCAAGTTTTAAGTTAAAGGTCTTGCTTACAGGCGCCGCTGCTGTCGGAAAGACGAGTTTGGTTCAGAGGTTTATTAAAAACCGATTTGCCGCAAATTATAAGCTTACCGTCGGTGTTGGCGATTAGGAGCATCTCCTATTCGGCACATACATTCTCACCAAAGACGTTGAGTTTAAACCAAGCGAAGTAGCGACCCTCTCTATATGGGATATTGGTGGTCAACAAAGGTTTGAATTCATCCGATCAACTTTCTACAAGGGAGCTGCTGGCGCTTTATTAGTATTTGATTTAACAAGAGAACAAACTTATATCGAAACAAGAAAATGGCTAACGGAAATACGACAATTTAGCAACGAAAACATACCATTTGTATTAATAGGTAATAAAGCAGATTTAGTTGAAGATGTCGGAGAAGTAATAGATAGAGACGAGGCTCGGGCTTTTGCTGAGAAGGAAGGTAGTATTTACATTGAAACTTCAGCAAAATCAGGTATTAATGTTGACGACTCCTTTACTGAACTTACACGTAGAATTATTGAGTCAAGAACTCAATAATCTTAACTAATTCTTTCTATCAATCTAAAATATAGAAATTACTATTTTTGGTTACATAAGTTGTTTTCTTTTTCTTCAGAATTCTTACATAAATCATTGTGAATAATTTTGATCGCATCTTCGATATTTTCTCTCTTTATGACTAAAGAGAGGTTCAATTCCTCAACACTCTGAGTTAGAGCTTTCACATGTATCTTTCTCTTTTCTAAAGCGTGAAATATCATTGCTTTTGTCAAATTTTCTAAGATCTTAAAACCAGTAACATTTATTATTGCGACTTCTTCAGATTTAATTTCAAAAAAATCTGTAAAGTAACCAGAACTCTCTAACGCCTTTACTGCTCTGATGGAATCTGCTTCTTTTACGATAAATGAGGTACTAATTTCTGAAGCACTTTGAGCAACTAAGGAGACGCTTATTCTATTTTTGCTCATGACTTTAAATATTTTGGCTAAAACGCCTGGTACATCAACTAAACTCCCTGAGGTTACAGTTATTATTACAGCGTCCTCAACAGTGGAAATTCCTTTGATTTCATTTTTATCTGTCATTGCAGATATTTTAGTAAATTCAACTCTCTCAAGAGGTTTGTTGAAGTTTCTCAGTTCAAGTGGAATATTTTCATTTTCAATTGCTTCAAGACATTTCGGATGAAGTATTTTTGTGCCAAAATTTGCAATATGTTTTGCTTCTTTGTAGTCTAAATTTTTTATGAGCGTTGATTTTGAGATGTATTTTGGATTAATAGCTAGCAATCCATCTACATCTTTCCATAAAATTACTTTTATGTTCTTATCGTTCGCAACTTCGTATATCGAATGTGCAAGAATAGTTGCAGTATAATCTGAACCTCCTCTCCCTAAAGTGGTTGTGTATCCAATTTTATTTCTCCCTATGAAACCAGTAATAGAGATTATTATATCTTTTTTAGTATTCTCTAGTAAAGGGATTATTAATTTTTTGACTCGTACATTAGTAAATTCATAAAAAGGATAAGCGTTGTTAAACTCATCATTTGTTATTATCACCTTATTTGCTGGAATGTAAACTGATTCTAACCCTTTACTTAAGATATATTGGTTCAAGATGTATGTGGATAAGACCTCTCCGAAGCTTAAGACATAATCTTTGTAGTACGGTTCTAATCCGAACTCTTTAATATCCTCCAGAGTGTCTTCCAATTCACTAAGTTTTTTGTCAACCCAAACTTTTGCTTTATTGTACTGCTCAGAATCTTCTTCAAATATTTGTTCAATAGTATTAATATGCTTATTCTCCAAGATAGTAATATTATCATCAAGAATTTTTGAATTATTAACATTTTGTGCCGTATTCAATAGCAAATCCGTTATTCCATTAAGAGCAGAAGCCACAATTATTTTTTTATCATCCTTATAAATTTCTAGTATTTCGAGAATTTTCTTGAAAGCATTCTTATCAATTAAGCAACTCCCACCAAATTTCATAATAACAATTGTCATAATATACACTGATGCACTATAAATATTTGAAGAATATTACCTCTTTTAAGTATAAAAAGAAAAGAAGTCTTATTATTATGATGGAATAATGGTTCTTTATCTTAAGGATTTTTCTTAGAATTCTATAAATCTTTAAAATATGTTATAAAAATGAGAGATTTCAGGTGAAATTATCTACCCAGTAATTTTTCAGTTTCTTTAATTTGTTCATTAATATTTTTTTCAATTGTAGATAACTTTTTCTTCTTTTCCTCAAGTTCTTCTCCAGTGATTTCCCCTGTAAGTTCCTTCATGTCAAAATCCAACGACATTTTGGTAATGGATGCTTTCTTTATTTTTAGATCCATTAAAGATTTTTCTAAATCTACTTTTTTCTCTGCATCGGTAACTACCTTTTTTGGGGATATATCAGCTGTAATTTCATTTTGCACGACATCAGGTTGAGTCTTTACACTAGGTTCTTTAGGAGGCTTAGGCGGTTTAGGAGGTGCTATAAGTTCTTTTGGTATCTCTGAAATCTTTGGTTTTGGGATCTTAGGTATGTTCTGATTCTTAGGTGTGGCCTTCTTCTCAGGTGGTACGAATCCCGAAGGTAATTTTTTACTTACTAATTCTGTTGGTGAAATAAGAACGGGTTTTTTTGATGCTATCGGATTGGAAACATGTGCGAATGGTGATGTCTTCAGTTTATTTTTAGCATCTTTAGGTACTACCGTTACAGTTTTTGGCCTTTGTTTCACCATAAAATCTTCGGGGTTTAAATTCAAACCTACAACTGTTTTTTCGATTTTTGGTTGAACAAGCATCTCAGATTCATCTTTGTTTTGGATTACTACTTTTTCTTGTTGTGTCGGTTTTATAGTTTTTACCAATTCTGATTCTTTTCCAGCTATTTCCACTCTTTTAGAACTAGGTGGTGGAGTAACAGTAGGTATCTTTGGTTTCACTAAACCTTCAACTTTAGGGCTATCAGGTAATGTAGGTTTTTTAAGTTTAGGTGGCCCCTCTATAGGTTTAGGTGGTTCTACTTTGGATTTGGGTGGAGTTTCTATAGGTTTAGGTGGTCCTTCTTTAGGTGTGGGTGGAGTTTCTATAGGTTTAGGTGGTCCTTCTTTAG
>JAGXNP010000108.1:4909-10313 GCA_019894885.1 Promethearchaeota archaeon
TTAGGTGTGGGTGGAGTTTCTATAGGTTTAGGCGGTCCTTCTTTAGGTGTGGGTGGAGTTTCTATAGGTTTAGGCGGTCCTTCTTTAGGTGTGGGTGGAGTTTCTATAGGTTTAGGCGGTTCTTCTTTGGGTGTAGGTGGTTCTTGAACTGGTTCTGTTTGAGGTATGCTAGCTGCTTGAATCATAGTTTTAATTTTTTGCGATTTTTCATAAAATTCCTTCCCAAGAGAATCATCTCCTAATTCGATGCATAGATCACTTATTTTCTCAAAGTACATTGCAGCCTCCTCAAATTTTGTATTTTCTAAAGCTTTAACAGCTTTTTCTGTATAAGTATCTCGCTCTAACAATGGCTTCAATAGAGGTGAAACTTCTGCGCTCATTTCAAGTATATCAGCAATGATAGTTATCATTTTATTTCGATTTCCTGAATCTTTTGCGATCATAGAATATGTTTTTAATCCCAATATCTTCTCTATTTGTTCTGGTTTCATAGCATCGTCTAAATCTTGTTTATTACCAATTACAGAAGTATGTGCTTGAGCGGCTTGTTCTTTTATAAGCTCTAGGAAGAATTTACTTTTTTCTACATTTTCTAAGGTAGAATCTGTTATCAATAAAACGGCATCGCTTCCTTTAATGAAATTATTCCACAAATAGCTGAACTGTTCTTGTCCGGCAAAATCCCATAAATGAAAGTGTAGTTTTCCTATTTTGATTGTAGCGATGTCTCCTGTTATGGTCGGAATGTGTTCCATAGGAATTTCTTCAGCTTTGATTAAACGAGTTATAGTAGTTTTTCCTACGCCAGAAAATCCTACCAACGATATTTTTGGTCTTAAATTCCTATGAATTGAATCGATTGTAGGGTCAAAAATTTCGAATGTTTTAGCATCAAACTTGTGTTGGAGTATGTCTTCAAATAAATTTAAAAATTCTTTTTTACACTTAATTAATTCTTTTTTAATATTCTCGAAGTTATCTGTTAACCCAGTAACAAATAAAAACATTAACTCTAAATCTTTTTCTGTAATGTAAGATATTCTATATTTATAATAATCGTGATATTCTACATTTTTACTTCCTTTTGCAAAAGCATCTTGCATCAAATCAGCTACTAATGATTCAAAAGCTGCTTTCTTAAGTGCTTTTCCAAAATGACGATAATAGAGTAGCTTACCGCTTCTGTAAATGTAAACTTGTCTTAGTATAATTTTTCACCCACAATACATTATCTTTTTTTAAATTCTTGTTTTATTACTTTGCAATGAATTTTACCAAATCTTTAATAATTGAATATCTCTTATCGCTACCTTTCTTTACTTGGAAAGTATCTTCAATTTTCTGAATTTCTTTTGAAAAATCAAATAATGAAAACTCAGTAATTTCTTGTTCCTTATACTTCTCGTTTAATTTTTTCAAGAATACGGATATTGAGGGCATGTACTTAGCTAAATTCATATTTAAGCCTAATTTGGAGATTAAAATTAATTCATCACTAAAAGTAAACAAATAATTATACTCTTGAGCTTCTAATGCAAAGGAATTTATCTTATTTAAATTTAATTCAGTCGCTATGTCTTTAGAATTAGAGATAAGTGAGAGAATTTTATGAGGGATGATTTTCCCTTTAAAAAATTCTTTTATATTTGAGGATAATACAATTCCATATATATTTGCAATTGCACATTCAGAATTAAGCTCTGCTTTCAGCTGTGAGATGATTTCGTCGTAGTTAATTTGTTTCACAATTCGATTTTTAAATTTTTGAATAATTAATAAAGTCGAATTTATTTATATTTAATTAAATCAATATTTCAAGATTTAAGATTTAGTAATGGATAATTTATCATAAAATTGAAGATATATAAACACCATTTTTTAGAACAAGAATCGGATGTTACTATAATCTCTGAATCAAAAATTGCTATTAGAAAAGCAAAAGAAAGCCTTGAATATCATCGTAAAATCTTAGAAAAATATCTGAAACAAAATAATAAGTTTCTCACGTCTTTTTCGTCAATAAGGATTACTACTGAGTTTGAAATTATTAATTTAATGAGCGAAGCTTCAGTATTATGTGAAGTTGGACCCATGGCTGCTGTAGCAGGTGCACTTGCTGATATCATGTTAAATAGGATGAAATTGGAGGATGATCCCGATTATCTACCTGCAAAGATTGCGTTAGTTGAAAATGGAGGAGAAATTGCAGTCGACTCTGAAAAGGATATGAAAATCGCCTTATTTGCAGGGTACAACGAGTTAAACCTAAATATTGGTTTTTTGATTGAAAAAAAAAACGGACCGCTTGGAATTGGAACGAGTTCTGCAACTATAGGGCATGCTATTAGTTTAGGGCAAGCAGATGCAGTCACCATATTTGCCCGGGATGCAACTTTAGCAGATGCTGCAGCTACTAGAGTAGCAAATTTGGTTAAAGGGGTTGATGTTGAGAAATCCATAAAAAATGCGTTAGATGCAGCAGAAGATATAGAAGGAGTTTATGGTGCGTTAATATCTCGAGAGAATAAAGTTGGACAAGTAGGAAAATTACCAAAGTTTTTTAAAATTGAAGGAAATAAAAGTCTCGTATTAAAAGATAAATTTGAAGGTTTTTTTCCTGGGAAATACGATATTCTTAAATAACCCAATAATATGGAAGACTTTCACCATTTTCGTACTTAACTGAGAAAATCCTGTCTAAATAATCTAATGTGTAATATTTTTCGTATTGTTCTTCAGTAAGTTCTCCGAAAAATTCCATTTCACTTGTTGTTAAATAATTTTTAGTTAAAAGGATGTATACATCCATATTTCTATTTTCTTTCAACTCCCTTAAAATATTTGTTCCATTATCATCGAAATGATTTTCAGGTATAATTAAGATATTATTGAAAGTGATAAAGTCTTGGGTTGTGGTAATAGGAAGCGAACTATTTTTCTCTTCGTATGGATAGTCATAATAGAGAAAGACGACGCTCCACCCAAATTCTACTACTAACAAATTTCGATTATCAGAGTTTTGTAAATACCATTGCACTGCGGTTAATTCGTTATTATTAATACTATAAAAGTCTATGGATGAGAATAGCTCTATGTATGAAGCTGTAGAAGAATAACTCACAAAGAAAAGAAAAAATATTTTAATTTGTAATTTTTTTATCTTACCTGTTTTTATCAATTTATACAAATATGAAAGAAACCCAATTGCGATAATAGGCGAGGCAAGGTAAAACAATCTTGAGACGAAACTTAATGATCCTCGAAGCACATCAGAGAGTAGACCTGCTACAATTATAATGACAAAGGACAGTAACCATAAGAATAATGGTTTTCCTTTAGTTTTATTTTGAAATATTACAAGACCCCAAAAAGCAAATATGACTAGGATTATAACTTGGAAACTCACAAAAATGGTTATTAAATTTAAGTTCAACAATAATAGGTTAGCAATAAAAAATCCTAGAGTTAATGATAAAGTCATTACGAAAACTAAGGGGATAAAATACTTCTCAATGATCGTATATATTTTAAATTTTTTCCCCATTAAAATTAAATTAAAGCGTCCTTTTTCAAATGTGATTTGAGTTCTTAAGTAGGTGATCAGAATTCCTCCTACAATTGTAATCGCAATTGCCCCAAATAACAGGTAAATCCAGGGTAAAGTGAAAACCGAGTCAAATACTCCCAGATGCCCCGTACCTATGTTAGATACGTATAAAATTAGAAAAATAACGAAAAGTATAACGCATAGCATAAAATCAAAACCTCGCTTAAAATCTTTAACCAGATAAATAAGGTATACCCAAGCAAACGAGATTAGAAATATTAACGCTATTAGAGAGTGGGAAAGATATAGCGCAATAAAAGTTAAAGAGATATATAAATAGGTAAAGGGTAAATTAGATAAGATTTTTTTCCAAGATGGTCTCTCTACTTTGATGTAATTTCTTAGTCTAACATATAACAGAAAAAAAATAGTTAATCCTTGAATAAAAACTATACTGGAAGGCCAATATTGAAAAGTTAAATTAATGAAACCTAACCTAGTGATTAACAAGATGAAAATGCCAAAAATCGCTAACAATTTATTTGAAAATACTCTCATCATAATGTTATACACGATTAGAGATGATAAAGGGATGGTAAATAATACAAAGCTACTAGGGATTAATAATAAGTCTATGCCTGAAAATAGATGAAATACAGCACCAATTATATGAAAACCCATTGCTCCGAAATATTGGTTAAGTGGTAAAGAATTAGCATTAACTATTATTCTAATAATTAAAATGTGGTACCAGGGATCAGTCCCACCAAAAATTTCTACATTAACAAGTAATGCTGTAATTAGCAAAACCGCAAAGATAATCAACAAGATTCCATTTAAGGAGAGTTTATTTTTGAGGTATTCAAAAACAAAGAAATCTTCATAGTTATCTAATGAATGGTTTTTCTTAGATTTTGAAGATAATCTCTTATCGATCTTGTTATTCTTATTTAAAATCAAGCTTATGATCAATAGAAAGAAATAGAAGCTAAGTAATAGTGAAAAAAAGTAATATATATTTAGAGCAAACCCTAATCCATTTCCAAAATATCCTATAATAATGTAAAAACTCAAATTGATAACTATCGTTAAACAAATCTTCTCTAGTGTATTAAATTTGATATTTTTATAGATTGTAAAGAAAATGGGATATGATGGAAGGAATAAAATAATGAAAATTGAAGAAATCATCCAGAAAAAACCAAATAATGAACTATATAATATATTACTTTCAAAATTAAGAAGAATATCAATCCTTATTAACTTTAATAGCAAAAATGCTACAGAAATAAGTGCTACGACAAAAATATAGCAATTAAAGTGCTTACGTACGTGAAGAAGTGATCTTATTAATCCCAACTTAAAATTGTACATAATCAAGAAGTTAATCATTTACCATTAAACATAAGGTTTGTTTTTTACTCTACTTTGACAGAACTGTAAAAAAAAATCCAGTAAGAAAAATTCTTATAAAGACTAGTTTTCATAATACTATGATTAAAAATAAATGTATACTAATAACTGGAGCTGCGGGCTTTATAGGTTCAACTTTAACTGAAACGCTCTTGAAACACGACAATTTACTTATTTTATTAGATAATTATAACGATTATTATCCTGGTAAAGAGAAACAGTTAAAGGAGATTTTGAGCGAATACTCACAAAACAGTGATTATAAGTTAATTAAAGGGGACTTAGTTAAATTTTCAACTCTAACTAATATTAACGACGAAGTAGATTATGTTTTTCATTTAGCTGCTCAAGCCGGTGTGAGATATTCTATCATCAATTCGTCAGCAGTAACTTATAACAATATAGTAAGCACTGTTAATGTTTTTGAATACTCAATTAAAA
>JAGXNP010000109.1 GCA_019894885.1 Promethearchaeota archaeon
AGATAAGGTCCTAAAAATTAGTCTTTTTGAAACACAATCATAAATTCACAATGATCTTTACCTGATTGTAAGCTACAATCTACCTCTTGTGCAAAACAATGATTATCTGTCATTTTTTCAACGAGTCCTGCCAATAAACCTGCTTCGAATGAACAAAAGCTTCCTTCTGTCTTTATTCCTCTATTTATGAGGTCCTTTATTGAAGAATGTCCTTTAAGTTTTAATTGCACAATTTCTTCGGTACTTTCTATAATCTCGACTTCGCCTAGGTTAAATTCAGAGATTATTTCTTTCAAAGCATCAGGAATATTTTTTACATCATTAATTTGTTTAATTTTTAAAATTGTTCCTAATTCGTGGCCTAAATAGTAGAAAATAGCCTCTAACTGATGACCTAGAGCCAACAAAGCTCCTACTTTCATATCTCCAATCTCTTTTCCCTCTTTTAAGTGTTTCCTCATTTGTATTAAAATTTTTGAAAGCAATTGTCTATCCATTTTTTTTATCCTCTCTCTATCCTAATATTTGTGATTATAATTTAACGGAAGATATAAATCCAAGTAATATTGCGTCTATGATATCTTCCTCTTGAATATTTACAGATAACCTCTTATCTGCAACAATAATTGTAGGTAATGAGGTAATCTTATATTCATTAGTTAATTGGTAATTTTTTTCTACATCAATTTTTTCTATATACAATTTTTTCCCAAACATAGATATATTTATTCTCTTTAACATCTGCTCAATTGGGAGGCACGGACCGCAATGAGAAGATGAAAAAAATAAAATTTTCGGATAATCTTGCTGAAACTTTTCTAACATACAACACCCTATATGTGCCTGCAATTCTTTTTTTTAAATTCATTGATCCTTGTATCTTTCATAAAGGTTTTTAATTATTGCTTGGAACGCTTTATACACGCCATTACCTGTTTTTGCGCTTGTTTTGTAGTATCCTAGAAAATCTCTTTTTTCAACAATTTCTTTTACGTTACTATCATCTAGTTCTTCGTCATTTACTAAATCGATTTTATTTCCAAATAACACAATTGGAATATTTCCACAATATTTCTTAATGTCTTCATGCCATTCCGAAATGTGCTTAAAACTATCATCAATTTCTTGTTGAGCATGAGAAAAAACTATAATTGCGGCTTTACTACCTTTGTAAAAAGTAGGCCTCATAAATGAGAATTCAGCTTGACCAGCAATGTCCCAAAAAAATAATTTCACTCCGCTATGCTCTATTTTTTCATCGTATTTAGAGAACTGTGCACCTAATGTCTTAATGTATTCTTTCTTAAAACTCCCTTTAGTATATTTTTTTATTAATGATGTTTTACCTACTCCACCATCTCCAATTACTGTTATTTTGAAAACGAAATCCTTCCTTTCGTCATTTTCACTCATAAAATCACATTATAGTTTTAACTTGAATGTCTTTGATATTTCTTTTACTTCTATAGAATATAAATTATAAATTATACTTTTTATTTATATTGCTTTTTATTATTGAATAAATTGCTATAAGTTAAAATGTGATAGAATACTAATGGAATTTTTAGAAAAAATCAAAGAGATTATTACAAAATTTACAACTAGTAAAATTACCTTAGCCATTGCGGAATCTTGTACAGGAGGGTATATTTCGAATATGTTTACCAATATTTCTGGAGCTTCTAAAGTTTTTGAGAGGGGAATAATATGTTATAGCAATATGTCTAAAGTTATGCTATTGAATATTGATCCTGAAAGTATAAATCAACATGGAGCAGTATCGGAAACGGTAGCAAAACAATTGGCGAATAATATTAGAGTCCTCTCCAATGTTGACATAGGAATTGGGATTACTGGCATCGCAGGACCTACGGGTGGTACGCCTGAGAAGCCTGTGGGGTTAGTATATATAGGGATTTCAACTTTTGATAGAACTTTCGTAGAAAAACATCATTTTGATGTAGATCGGATAACTTTTAAGGTTAAAATATTGGAAAAAATCCTCTTACTTTTACAGAATTTCATAAAATAACTCATCGACACTCATACTATCTTCTTAATTGTGGGGTGGAGAGGAATAAAAGATTTAAAGAGTTAAAAGAAGCATAAAAATGATGTATTAATCGTTAACAAAACCTTTTTCTTTAAATATCGAAATCCTAAAAATAATGTATAAATCTATTCGGGATAGAAATAAAGTATGATGGTCCTTTAGATGAATGTTAAAAGGATGTATGGAATTTTTTTCTTAGTATATTTCACATTGGGAGTGTTTGAAGCGTATTTTGGTTTATACATTCCGCTTTTTTTTTACGAGATTTTAGCTGTTAATCGAAATAATTTAGCATTCATTCAATTTTTTGGGTATCTATCATTAATAATAACGCCTCTTGTTGCCTATATTTTTGATGCTCATATAAAATCTGAACGAAATCATAAAATTTTTGTATTTCTTTGCGTTATTTTGTTATATTCGTGCTTCTCAATTTTTCTTATTAATAAAAGCATCCTATTATTGTATGGAATTTTTTTGGGAGTATATTTTCTTAGCAGGATGTTTATTCGTACAATTATGAGCAAGATTTTCCTCACACTTAGCGTGGAATCGCCAAAAATCAAACATCATATGATATTAATCGTAAACGGAGCAAGAGGCGTTAGTTTTCTCTTAGTATCTTTGTTTTTCGATTTCATTATTAAAAATGTCTACTCTTTGCCTCAATGGGAATCATTCTTCATGATCGGTTGGATGTTGATGTTACCATTGCTCTCTATAGTTCTGTTTTTGAGAAATAACACTATATTCAGTGATCAAAGTCCCAAAAATAGTAATAACGATATTGAAAGTAAAAAGATTAAAAACAAAAGCCAGAAAAGGGTTTCATGGTTTGTTATTTTCTTATATATTGCTTTCTTTTTAGCGTCTTCAGATTTAATCTTTTTGTCGTTAGTTAGTTCGTGGGTTTTAACGAGATATAATGAGTTTTCCTTAAGAATTTTCTTTTCCTTATATTATGTGATATCGATATTTGCACTTCTTGGATATTATTTTGCTTCAAGAATCGCTAAAAGGGTAAGTAATATTTTTCTTCTCTTTATTTTTTGTTGCATCTATTTATTTTGGCTTATTCTCTTGCCGTTCTCAAATTTCCCTATGTTTTTAGTGATTCAATGTGGTCTTGCATTTGCAGGTTATATCGCTAATTATATGTATGTATCCATCGCTCAAACTATTTCAGTGAAAACACGATATAAAACTTTTATGTATCAGATATTATTAACTTGCCAATCAATCGCAAATATTGTTTTTACTCCTATAGGAACATCGTTATCTATTTTTATCGGTCTGGAAATGTTGATTTTTCTTTCTTCAATCTTACTTGCCTTTTCTTGTGGAATTCAGTTAATTCTCGTATTGGTAAATAAAATCAAACAAATTAAAGAATTTAATTAATAGTTTTTTCCTATACAGAATATTTAACTTAATAAAATTGGTTTAATTAACTCTATTACAACTTCCTTTACTATTGAAAAGCCTTTATATTTCTTTTAAAAGTATAAACAATGCTGATTATTAAATTATTTTGCCTTTTTCCATTATTAGTTTTTTTATTCCATTTTTGTATTCAACAGTAATATTAACCTGAGGAGTCGTAACAAAATCCCAATGAACTTGTGAAACCGAAGTGCCTCCCATCATTTTATTTGAACCAAAAGCTAAATGTACGCTTCCATTGATCTTCTCGTCCGTTAGAATATAACCAATTGCTTTTGTTATTTCTGGATTGCATCCAATGCCTAATTCTGCAACATTATAAGTTCTTAACTCTGGTAAATTCTTCTCCTTGTCAATTTTTTCGCTTTCCTTGAACGTATTAATTAAATCACTTTGATTTTCATCAGATGTAACTTCATCGATTAACAATTTTCCCTCCTTAAATCTTAAATGAGTGTTTTTAATGATCTTATTATTCATTCTGTCTCTAGTTAGGGGACAGAAAAGAGTACCTTCACCAATTTTCTCGTGGGGTGGGAAAAACACTTCTCCTGCTGGTAAATTTCCTCCTAATAATCCTAATGCTATTTGATCATCGGTAAGTAATCCGTTATCTAAAATCATAGGCCGATCTTGAATTGTTACCATAAAGTCCGTCCCAAGATCATCTGAAACATAAACATTTTTTGCATTTTCAAAGAAGCTTCCTAAATTTTTCGTAATTTCATCCAGTTTATTTTGAGGAACGCTGATTCCACCTACTATGAATTTTTCTAATAAATCGTATTCAATATTATAATATTTGGCGGCTTTCCTCGAGGGCCATCCCGCATAGCACCACTTTTTCCCTGGCGCGTATTCTTCTTTAGCTCCATACAGTATATCCTTCACAGGTGCATCATGCTTAATTTTTGCATTGAGCTTTTCTCTAGGGGCGTTACTTAAAACACCAGGGTCTTCGTAGGGTTCTATTACAATGTACGCGTCGATATTTTCGATTAATTTTCGGTAGTGTAATGGTGAAATTTCAAGAATATCACTTTTAATACTGTCATCCTGGTATATTGTATTTATGTAATTATCGCTGTTTGATATAATAACGGGAATCCCATTGTTTCTATAGACATTCAGAGCAATTTCTTCCAGTAAATCTTGACTATAAGTACCACCCTTTACTAGGATGTTTTCCCCTTTTTTTTGAATATTAATAGCTTTTACAATATTTTCAGCACATAGCTTAATTTTTTCTAATTCTACCATAATTCAATATATCTTTTTTCTAATATTAATCTTAAACATCTTAAAGATATGCCAAAATGATATTATTGGATTTCGTCTCTTACCTCTAACAGTTCTAATGACTAGCCTAAAACATGAAAAAACATCTTTGACAGCATTAGATTTATTACAAAGAATTGTTTTAAATAAAATATCTATAGGTTGAATTCTTAATGAGACCAAAGTATATTGCAGCTTTAATAAAAAAAAACTTAGAATTATGGTAATTCGAGAAGTAGGTTTATTATTTAGAGGATTTAATTTAGTAAAGAGAAGTTACCATAAAACTAGTTTAGGAAAAATAGATGCTGATTTAAGAAGCGGTTTGCTCACAGCACTCTTAAATTTTGCAGAAACCGCATTCTCTATGGGATCTGTCGAGTACTTTCAAGGTAATAGATTTACAATCGCGTTTATAAACGCAAGCATCTTAGCAGATGACAGCTTTGAACCTGAACTATTAATTTCTTATGCTATTATAGATAAACAGAAAAAGATTGATAAATACGTGAACAAATTAGTCAATCCCCTATTAGTTAAGGTTGCGAAGGATTTTAAAGCACAGAACGAAGGTAAAAATTTATCTGAAGTATCTCAATTCAAATTTTTTAAAAAAACCCTAGATGAAATTTTCGGATCGAATACAAAAAAAATTGATCAAAAGTTAGACGGCTTGTTTTATTAAAAGTATTAATCCGATTTATTTGAAGTAAAGAATCAATTTCAAAATACACTTTTTTTTAAAAACCATAACATTAGAGGTAGAGCGATAGTTGCATCAGAAATAATCGTAGAGAGTTTAGCGTTTTGATTTACTTTTCCCCAAGAAATTGCTTCGTGTAAAGTGGCTCCACTAAGACCACCCTGTTCTGGACGATCCATAGTTATCTGAATCGCATATTGTGCAGAGTTTGGGCAGAATTGAAGCGATTGCATAATAAAATTTTTAGGCACACCCCCACCAACAATGCAAACGCCAGCATGTTTTGCATCCCAAGCCAAGTTAACCATATTAAGCATGTCTTTAAAGTGATTAAGGTTTAAATTTTGATGGTGGAAACCTAGTTGAAGTGCTAAACCGGAGTCAGTAAATGCAGGACAAAAAATTGGAATATTTTTTTCTGCACAAATCTTTAAAATAGATTTATTATCTGGGGGCAGATTTTCGCCAAGGTACTTTAAAAAAGAACTAACTGACATATCATTATTAGGAATTTTTAGGTGGGATACAAAATCTTCGATACCCTCGTAAACTTTATTTGGTAAGTATACATCGTAGATTCTATTAAGGGATTGGTTGTGCAACTCAGAATCATTAACATCTTTAATGTTTAGTTCTCCTTGTAAATGGTGAAAACCAAGAGTTTCAGCGATATCATGAGTCAAGGAAGCACCTGTGGTAACAAGTATATCAATGAATCCTTCTTCTATAAAATCGTGAATAACTTTCTGCATCCCTGCTGGCACTAATGCCCCAGCAAGCCCAAAAAATTTAACACAATCTTCATCTCTAATCATTTCCATATAAATTTCGCACGCAACGGCTAATCTCTTTGCGTTAAATCCTGTATTTCCTAAAGATTGAATAAATGTAGTAATGTCTCCATTCTCGTCTATCTTAATTTGTTCTACCTCTTTTAGATTCTTTTTCAATTCATCATCTGGCATTTTTTTCAACTCCTTTGCTGCTTAAAATAAAATACATTAATTCTACTATTATTTTTGCTGCCACATTTAAAGTTATATTGTTTGGTAAATCTAAGGAAGGTGAAACTTCAACGATATCAAAACCAATTATATTAACATTTTTAGTGACTTCTCTGAGGATTTTCCATACTTCACGATAAGTAAAACCTCCAGGAATAGCATAACCTGTTCCCGGTGCTATAGATGGATCTAATGCATCGATATCAATCGAAATATATATGTCCTCTATATCAGATTTTTCAAAAAATTCAATAATCTTCTCTGTAAATGAAATAACTCCTACATCGTGAAGCATATAAGAGTTGAAATAGGTTATATCGTTAGTTTTTGCGATTTTCAACTCAGGAATATCAATATCTCTTGTACCAATAATTAATAAGTTTTTATTTGAGATAAAATCCAAACTATGGATGAGGTGGGAAACAGTTGCATGAGAATAGACGCTTTCCTGATATTTTTCATACAAATCGAGATGGGCATCTAAGATAAGAACACCTAACTTCTTTGGATTTCTAATAGAATCTCCTATTGCCTTTATAACGGGATAAGTACAAAAGTGATCACCTCCAACCATTACTGGAATTATATCCTTTTTTTTATCAAATAACGATTTTACAAAATCATCAATTTCTAGGATATTCCTTTCAGTGTTGTTGGGATCAATCAAAACATTTCCAGCATCTATAAACTTTAATTTTGGTATTTCAAATCCCATTTCTGTTGTTAACGCTAAGTTTTCTGTAATTTTTCGTATTTTTTGAGGTGATTTGGAAGAATCTGTTTTTTCAATTGAAGTTAAATCGTCCCAAGGAATTCCAAAAAATACAAAGTTCGTATCATTTTCAATTATCTCCCCAGAATCAAAAAAATTCACTGCTCATACCTCTTTATTAATAAATTACATTTGTTCCAAAACATCTATACCTAAGATTTGTAAACCAATCCTAATTACGATTTGAACGCATTTAATTAATAACAATCTTGCTTTTTCTAATTCATCATCATTAGATAAAACCTGACAAGAAGAATAAAATGAATTGAACATTTGGCACAAAGTTAAAAGATACTGAGGAATTTGGTGAATAGTATAATTTCTTCTCACTGAATTCAAAATTTCGGGGAAGTAGTTTAGTTGCTTAACTAAAGTTAGTTCCTTTTCGTGGTTGATTAAATCCCAATTTACATTTAAATCAACTGTCTTTTTCGATTTATTTATTATCGATTCAATTCTTGCATAGCAATACTGAATGTAAGGACCAGTCTCGCCTTCAAATGAGATACTTTCTTTAGGGTCAAAAACGAAATCAGATTTGGGATTAAATTTAAGTATAAAAAAAGCCAATGCGGCCAATCCGATTGCGTTAGCTCTTTCTTTTTTTAAATTTTCTGTAAGGTTAGGATATCTTTTATTTACTTCTTTATATGCCAAAGTTTGCATTTTTTCGATGATATCGTCGGCATCAACTATAGTTCCTTCCCTACTTTTCATTTTTCCTTCGGGTAAATATATCATACCGTAAGATAAATGAAATTTAGCTTCTTTAAAACCTATCATGTCTAATATTGCAAATAATTGCTTAAAGTAGAGGTCCTGTTCGTTACCAACTATATATATCGATTTGTCGTAATCAAAATCTTCCTTTTTTTGATACGCTAAGTAGATATCCTGGGTTACATATAAAGATGTTCCGTCTCTTCTCATAAGAATCTTATTAGGTAAGTTAAATTTTTCTTTTAGATGAGCAATTATCGCTCCGTCATCAGTATTATTAAAAATACCACTCTCCAAGCCCTTTAAAACCTTTTCTTTACCTTTCCAATAAATATCCGACTCTAAATACTCTTTATCAAATGAAATTTTCAGTACTTTGTAAGTTTCTTTAAATCCTTCATATGCCCATAAATTCATTTTCTTCCATAAATCTCTAGTTTCAGTATCATTTTCTTCCCATAATCTTAAAAGATTGTACACTTCTTCTATAATTTTGCTGTTCTTCTTTTCCATTTCAGTATATTTAACATAGTACTCCCCAACGAAGTGATCAGGTTTGATATCAGGTTCCTTGTTATTACCCCAGTTTTTGTAAGCATACATAGATTTACAAATATGAATCCCTCTATCGTTGCTTAAGTTGACATCAAAAACAATGTCACCCTTATATTTTAAACATCTTGAAAGAGAGCGACCCAACAGCATATTTCGTATGTGTCCAAAATGGAGTGGTTTATTCGTATTTGGAGAGGGGTATTCTATTACTATTCTTGAAGATGGTATCTGATCTTTTCCAATTTCTTCATAAATTCTACCATAATTCTCTTTCAGTGTAAATATCTGCTCAAGAATTGGTTGCGGTTTTATTTTAAAATTGAGGTAAGCACCATTGGCTTCTATGGCTTTTAAGTATACTGGTAATTCTAACTGCTCTTCTAGTTCCTTGGAAATTAGGTGCGGTGATTTTTTTTTAATTTTAGCAAGTTGAAAACATGGAAATGCATAACTGTAATTTAATTCTTGAGGAGGTATTTCAATGAGATCTTTGATCTCTTGTTGCGAAAAATTGGGGAGATAATCGCTTAAATATTCGGCGATTGTATTCTTATCGATTATAATCATTTTTTTTTGGTTTTAGAGTATCATAAAATTCTAATTATTGCTGATTGCAACTTTTATCTGTTTTGTTTAATATATTTAGTTTAACTCATAAAATTTATGATAGTGAATTATTAAGACGGTTGATTTATTAATGTCATTCAAACAAGAAGCTAGAAAATTTTATCCTAAATGGCCTATCTACAATGATAAAGAGATAAAAGCATTGACTGAAGTGATAAAATCTGGAGAGTGGTGGTGTGGTGCTCCCGGTGCACACCAAGGTAATAATGTTTGGGCGTTTCAAGATGAATTTGCTCAGCTTCAAGGTTCTGAATATTGCGTTGCAGTGTGTAATGGAACTGTTGCAATAGAAGCCGCTCTCATGGCATTAGATGTAGGATTAGGTGATGAAGTAATCGTTTCTGATTACACTTTTGTAGCATCTGCATCCGCAGTTATAGCAACAAACGCCGTTCCCATATTTTGTGACATAAATCCCAATACTCTCGTAATGGATGTGCATAAAGTTGAAGAACTTATAACTGAAAGAACTAAAGCAATTATTCCAGTACATTTGGGGGGTAACCCGGTTAATATGGGCCATCTTATGGACGTAGCATCGAATTACGATTTAAAAGTTGTCGAAGATTGTGCCCACGCTCATGGTTCAGATTTTAAAGGTAAAAAAGTTGGGAATTGGGGGGATGCTGGCACATTTAGCTTTCAAGCTTCAAAAGTTCTCACAAGTGGAGAAGGAGGAGCTATAATTTGTAATTCTAAAGAATTAGCTGATAATATTTATTCTTATATTGACTGTGGGAGGAAAAAGAATCAATATTCCTATAAGCATTTCTCTTATGGAACGAATTATAGAATGACAGAATACCAAGCTGCAGTTTTAAGAGCTCAATTAAAAAAATTCCCAGACCAACATAAGTTACGAAATGAAAATGCCCAATACTTTATGAAAAAGTTAAATGAGATTAATGGGATAAAAACAATGAAACCTACCTCTGGAACCACCAGCTTAGGGTGGTACGTGTTTCCTATAGTATTTGAACTTGAGGAGTTTGGAGGTATAACAAAGTCAGAATTTTATAAAAAATTGAATAGAAATGGGATTCCTACTGACGATTGCTACCCACCTTTACATAGTTTAGATTGCTTTAAATCTACT
>JAGXNP010000010.1 GCA_019894885.1 Promethearchaeota archaeon
TACTTGCTTCTACACAGAGCATAAAAATGGGCAAATTTTTAAATAGGAAAGGAAAAAAACACATCTCCAGAATTGATATGCTCTCTTTATTTGTGATGTTACCCGGTAAATTTACCACTTCTATTTGTTCTATCGTAAATTTGATGAAATGAGTAAAAAGAAGATTTCTCATTTTAAGAATTTTACATGAACTATTTTGGCTATTTTTAACCTCTCACTTATTTTAATCCATTTAAGTATTTTTTTGTTCCAATTCGGATTAAGTTGAGTTCTTTCATACATCGTGAACCATTCCTTTATTTCTAATTTATTTGACCATTTTAAAATCGTTTTTTCCGGCTTTCCAATCCCCAATGAAATTGATAAATCTGAATCTACTTTTTTTGCGCGCTTGTTTAAAATTTTGGAGGCTAATTTTGAGATACAATCGAAAACAATTTCACCTCTTGGAAAATGTTCAGCTAAGGTTTTAAAGAACATAGCTACCTCTTCTTCTGAAAAATAATAGAAAAAACCTCCCGCTATGAAGAAAATTCCATCTTCGGAATTATACTCAATATTATCTATCCAACTGTAATCAAATGCCGATTTTGAGATATATTTGCTCCTTTGAGTTTCTAGAAGAAATTGCTTTCGGTATTCAATCGCATCAGGTAAATCTAAATCATACCACTTTACTTTACCATTATCTACACGATAAAAAGTAGTGTCTAATCCCGCAGCAATATTTATAACCGTAGCATTTGGATGAGTTTCGAGATATTTCTTAACAGCATCATCAAGACTCTTTGCTCGAACTAAGAGGCCAAGTCCACGCCAATCTCCAAGGTGGTTTTTAATTTCTGTAAAATCATATTCAATTTTTTCAAGAATTTCTACTGCTTTAGGATCTTTTAATATTTTGGGATATAGCTGGCTTTGGGTAGCTCGAGCCCATAATGGTCCTAGCATTGTTTCTTGGACAGTATCTTTCTTGAGAAATACATTTTCTGACATTTTTCATCTCTATTCTTTTTTTCGAGTATTGCTCGATAAATTTATAGGGAATAATATATTTAAATGTTTCGAGTTTTACTCGATAAATTTAAATACAAGATTTACCCTAATTTGTATAAAGTTTTTATGAAAAATCGGAGAACAATAAGATGAGCGCTAAAAACGCTAAAAAAAAAATAATTCTTACGACAATAGCGATGATACAAGAAAAAGGGTATGGAAATGTTACAACAAATCATATTGCTAAAAACGCTAAAGTTAGTATAGGAACGTTATATTATCATTTTCCAGATGGTAAACCTTCAATTCTCATGGCTATTGTTGAGGAAAAATTTGAGTGGCTCATCAAAAGATCGCCCAAAATTAATATAGATATAAGAAATCTTGATGATTTAAAGAGCTCTGTTGAATATAAAAAATTCTTATTTAATGTAATTGAGCAACATCGTAAGGGAAGAGCCCTTTTAGCTGCAATGGAAGCAGAATATTTAATGAACGAAAAACTAGTGCAAAAATTAATAGACACTTTTGGAGAAGAACCAAATATATTTCTTGACTTATTTAAACACATTTTTAAGGGTAAAACTGAGGAGATTGAAGGCTTTAACACAAAAATAATGAAAATAATTAATATACTTGAAGCTCTCATCCATCGACATACCTTCTTCCCTCAAAAATTTGGCTCTGATGAAGAAATAGTGGAAATATTAATTGATATCACAACTACTCTAATCAAACGCTATTTCTCATAGGAGTGAATGTTTAAAAAAATAGTAAGTAAAAAAAATAAAAGTTAATGTAAAATATATAATAATCTTATCGGTTGCCAGATTTCTCTTCTTTTAAAAAGAATGTTAATACAGATAGAATTAAAAGAAAAATAGCTTGTAAGAGCAACGCAGGGAAATAATCTCCTGTAATTTCCATTTTTAGATCTGATAAACCAAGAATAAAAAAAATCCCCCCTATTTGTCCAATCATCATTAATAAGCCATTAGAACTTGCTTCCGGAACGGGCTTTGTTATATCTGCAGCATATTCTAACGCAACAGGAGAAGCAGATAATAAACCAAATCCAAAGAAGAATCCGCTTATCGCTAATAATATCCCATCGGTAGCAATTGTTATAATGAATAAAGACACAGTGGCAATTAAAACTGAGATAATTAAAAGAATCCGTCGAATATGAAATTTATCGGATAAACCAGACATAACTACACACCCTACAATTCCTCCAACTAACATTAGTGCCCCTAAAATTCCCGCGTAAGTCGAATCAAAACCTCTAGGAATTACAATGACCTCAATATAAGTGGTTATCATATTGAAGATTCCTAATCCAAAGAAGAATGTGATTAACAAGATTAGAAAATATTTATTTTTAAACAATTTCTTTATTCCTTCAAACATCAAAACCTTTTCACTTACTGTAGTAGTTGAGGGTGGTGTGGGAGGTTTATTCTTTACAAAAACTAAAAACGCAACTCCAGAACATAAGGCTAATATGCCATAAATAAGAAGCATCATTAGAAAACCAAGATCTACAACTATAAGTGGCGTGATTAATAAACCCAACGCAATTCCAAGGAACATTGAGATCATTCCAAGTCCCGTTGCTGTGGTACGTTCTGACTCAGGAAACCAATTTGCTGATAATTTAGTAACACTATTCATTATAAAAGGTTGACCAATCGCAATCCCGATTACAAAAATAAGAGTAAGAGTAAAATTGTTGCCTGCAAAGAATCTCAAAAAACCAAAAATGCCCGCAAGTAAAGCTCCAATCCCACATCCTATTTTAAAATCATATTTATCAATTGTCCATGAAGCAATAAATGTTACTGGAATATAGACAATCATAAAAAGTGCGGATAATAAAAAAATTGATAGTTCTTCTACATTATAAAAAGCCATTGCGGCGCTCGTTACCGAGGCATAACTTATCCATAGCATCTGAATTGTAATATTTGTAAACATGAATAATAACAGAACGATCCATCTATACCCATATATTTGAATATCTTTTTCTTCCATTTTTGTCATTTTTTTTAATTTTGTTTAGTTTATAAATTTAATATGATCAGAAATGATAAGGAACTATATAAGTTCTCTATTTCAAAATCCTTCAATTATTATTTCTATATTTTATTGATATAATAAAAAATGATAAGGCTTTTTGAAAGAATGGTTAAAATTGATGAATTTTCCAGCGGAATTTATGTAATATATGAATTTCATAATAAGGAATATCGAAACAAATCGAATTTGAAAAAATATAAACAATTAAATTTAAAGTTTAAAGTTATGATAAACTTAGTTTTGGGTTTCAAGTTCATCAATAATATCATAAATTTTATCAATCAGTGAACTGTTCTTAATTGTTTCTTGTTTTTCTGTATTCATATTCCTAATCGTAACCTCATTCTGTTCCATCTCTTTTGGGCCAATTATCAATACAATCAACACTCCAATTTCATGGGCTTTACTCAATTGATTTTTTAGATTTGAAAATCGATAATCTACGATGCAAGGAAAATCTTCAGCTCTAATCATTCGAGCTAGTTTTAACACATATTCAGATACATTTTCGTTAATTGAGGCAATAAAAATCGTGTCGGTATAATCTGGTTCCCTAATTTCTTTAGGTATTAAATCATATGTTTTTAGAAATAAAGAGAACATTAAAACGCCCATTCCAAATCCAGTACCTGTTATTTTTTCATCGGAAAATAGAGATAGCAGGTCATCGTAGCGCCCTCCACCAAAGATGCTTCGAATGTTTTCTTTTCCTGTATCAAAAACTTCATATACTATTCCCGTATAATAATCCAAACCACGTACAACCCCAGGAGAGAATGTACAATACTCTGAGATTCTCGCTTCTTCTAAAAGTTGTATAAATGATGTTAACTCTTTAAACCCTTTAGAATCGTAAAATTCTTTAGAAATATCTTCGAATTGAGTTAAAAGATCATTTAGACTATTAGCTTCCTTTAATTTATAAATACCTTGGATAATAATCTCATCTTGAAAATTATCTAAGACATATTTCTCATATTCTGAATTTTCCATTTTATCAGCTTTATCTAAGATTTTATAAACCAAAGGGATTTTTTCTTTGGGAACTTGTAAGATTAATTCACATACAGAATCTATAAAGCGACGATTATTGTAATAAATTTGAAATTGCTTTGATGTAGCACCAAATTCGGAGAAAATGTCAACGATAATGCTAAATATTTCTAAATCACCATAAAGACTATTCTCTCCTAAAATATCCATATTAATTTGTTTAAATTCCCTTCTTCGACCTTTTTGTGGTCTTTCGTATCGATAGCATGTCGGTACTGAAAACCACCTTATAGGTTTTTTTAATTCCTGACGCTTCGCTGTGATTATTCGCGCTAAGGAGGGAGTAAGTTCAGGAATTAATATTAATTTTTCTCCTTTTTTCTTCTCAACTATGAATGATTGTTCATTTACTAACTCTTCAGAGGATTTAGCGGCAAAAATCTCAATGGGTTCCAAACTAGGGCTCTCGAATTCTTCATAACTATACAAATCCGCAACATCTCGGATAGTATCAATTATCCAGTTTATTTCCCGCAAATCAGGAGGATAAAAATCCTTCATTCCTCTTAGTGGCTTAGTTGATAGTTTCTTAGACATAATATTGTTCATTTAAATTAGCGTTAGTATTAGTTAAAAAAGCGATTATTTACAAATATCTTTTTCGGTTTTATTGGATTAAGGAAGGTTTATCTAAGCTTGCCATTTATAATAGGATTCAAGATAAAAATCTATTAAAATAATCGAGTGTTAAAATAATTATGCCAGAATTGGAAATGATTAATCCGGGAATTCCCGTTGTTGGACCTTATAACCCAGGTATAAAAGTGGGTAATTTACTATTTATTTCTGGTCAAGGTTCGCCTCAATCTGATGAAGATATTAAAGAACAAACCTTAAATACTCTCAATAAAATAAAAAAGATCGTTGAAGCTGGGGGAGCTAAAATTCCGAATATTGTTAAAACAAGTGTATTTTTAAAAAATATGAGTGCGTTTAGCGAAATGAACGGAGTTTACAAAAAATTCTTTAATGATAATGGTGTTTTAGAAGCTTATCCTTCAAGGGTTACGGTGGAAGTATCTAATTTGCCTCTTCCTAGTATGTTAATAGAAATAAGTGCAATTGCCGTGTTGTAATTCAAATTTTTTTTTTAACCTAGAAATAATCCAAATTTACTTTTTTTATGGTTTATTCCCCTTTAATAAAATCTAAAAAGTAAATTTCATGTAATATCACTTAATTAATTATTACGAAGGTTGAATGAGATTTGATTTTAAATTCGAGTTATGAAGCATTAAAGAACTTAGTAAAAAACACGAAATTTCCTCTGGCGATATGTGATCTTGATGCTTTCAATCAGAATCTAGAGAAGGTCGGCAAATATCTTAGGAGAACAAAAAAGAGTTTAAGATTATGTACCAAATCTGTTAGAGTTCCTGAATTGGTAAATAGAGTTGAAAAAGAAGATTTTGTTAACGGCATCCTTACCTATAACTCAGCTGAAGCATTATTTTACGCAGAAAATTATAAAACTGAAGATATTTTGTTAGGTTATCCCACAATGTCTAAGGTTGACGTAGAAGAAATAAGTCATGCGGCAAAAATAGACGGTGTAAGTATTACAGTAATGGTTGATGATATTAAACAAATCGATCTTTTAGATGAGTTTGCAGCTAAGAATAATGTTGAATTTGGAACGTTGATTGAAATTGATGTTGCTGACAAATTATTAGGAAGAAATGTTGGCGTTTATAGAAGTCCGATAAGGGAACCTGAAGATGTAGTAAGTCTTGCACGCATTATTAGTAAAAAATCTCAGTTATATTTTCGAGGGATTATGGGTTATGAAGCTCAGAACGCTAGTATTGGAGATGATAAATGGCTATATAGATTTGCTAAGAAGAGATCAAGAAAACGCGTAAATTCATGGCGCCAAAATGTTGTAGATGCCCTCAATAATGCGGGATTTCAACCAGAAGTTGTAAATGGAGGAGGTTCAGGATGCTTCCAAGAAACTGCCACCGAACCCTGTATAACTGAAATAGGTATAGGATCATTACTTTTTAAATCGCATATTTTTGATGCAATTAATTCTTTGAACGAGTTCTTACCATCTTTATTTTTTGTTCTACAAATTGTTAGAAAACCACGAAAAAATATTGCCACTGCATTTTCGGGAGGTTACGTGAGCTCTGGAAGCGTGAGAGCATTGCCTATATCGGTTATTCCGAAGAATTTAACAATATCTCAAGACGAAGGTTTTGGAGAAGTTCAAACACCCTTTATTTTTAATCCAAATCAAATTGAATTGAATCTTGAAGATCCAATATTTTGTAGGTTCGGTAAAGCAGGCGAACCCTTAGAGCATTTTAATGAAATATTAATTTATAGCAATGGTGAAATTATAGATAAATATAGAACATACAGGGGATACGGTAAAAAATTTTCTTGAGAAATCTTTAAGATTTTAAGAAAAAAAAGAAAAAAAATTGAAATTAATTTAAAATAAATCCTTAACGACAAAATCTAAATTGAGATCTTTTAAAGTTTCTTTAAATGGATAACCAGTTTCAGGATTCCAACCCATTTTTTCACAATATCCTTTATAATCCTCTAAATAATCTACAGTTACTGTCCTTTCAGGTATTTTATTCTTAATGATATCTATACCTTCTCGGAGTGTGAATGCCTGTCTCAAAGTTTGAATTCTTTGGCCTGTTTTAATCGCTTCGGCGATGTCTAAGTCCCATCCTACAACTGATTTAACTAATTCTAATAGAGGATATTTCTGAAAAACATATACAAATCCACATAGTCCAAGACTATTAGTAAATTGCGATATTGCAGTAAAAAGCTTTTCAGCTTCACTTCTATCTTCGCCAGGGCGCTTAAATTTTCTTGGCAATGTAATTCCTTCGAATAATCCATTTGGTTTAATTATCGGTCCCATTGCAAAAAAATCCAAACTTGCTGTAGTATGTCTACCTGGTGTTGGATCGAAAGCAAAAGTAGTTCCCATGTTTTTATAATATTTTGGTGAATGCATGCCCAATTCTTGACCCATTGAGTGCATCGCATATTCTGAACCCTTACCCAGTTTTTCTGCTGCTATTTTAGTACCATCTGCTAGCAAATCACCAATACCATCTCGATTAATTATTTTATTTAATAGTGTAATGATAGTTTCTGAGTTTCCCCAAGTCAATTCGAGTCCGTCAGTATCATCCTTAGTAAGTAAACCATTTTCAAAACACTCGATTGCAAATGCAATCGTCGCTCCAGCAGAAATAGTATCAATTCCAGCTCGATTACACAAGTCGTTCGCTTTAAATATTGACATCAGATCGTCGTTAAGTAATAGATGTCCAAAACTGGCACAAGTTTCGTATTCAGGGCGATGAGTTTCTTCTAAATCCACTTCTGGGACTTTCATGATTGCCCCACAACGAACGGGACATGAGAAGCATCCGTATGGTTTTTGTTTATACTTATCTATTTCAATACCTGATATTTTAGATAATCTCTCAGGCGGAAAATCTTCTTTTCTTCCGCCCCAATTCTTGGCGGGAGTATCTCCTATTTGAAATAGAATTTCATTTCCCATTGTGGTTCCTAATGTCCTATAACCCTCAATTCCACCCGCGGTAGCAGCGTTTATACCTTCGTTATAATCTTTTGTATGTTGGATAAGAGCGTCTTTATCAGCAACCTCAATCTTTCTTGCTCCTTTGAGAACAATCGCTTTAAGTTTTTTAGATCCCATAACAGCTCCAAATCCAGATCTTCCCGCAATTCTAGCTTTATCATTAACAATTCCAGATATTAAACTTAAATTTTCACCTGCTTGACCAATGCTAGCAATCTGAACGCTTCCATGTTTAGCTTTAAGTTTATCTTCGGTTTGAACAACATCCAAACCCCATAAATCTGAAGCATCGATAAATTGCTTATCATCTTCCAAAATTGTTATGTATCTTGGACTATCAGCCATCCCTTTAATCAGAATTGCATCATACCCGCATTTCTTTATTTCAGGACCAAAATAACCTCCACAATTTGAATCACCCCATGTGTTTGTTAGCGGAGATTTTCCTGCGACCATGAAACGACCTGTTAATGGTGCAACTGTGCCAGTTAATAAACCTGGAAAAAATCCGAATACAGATTCAGGACTAAGAGCATCTGTTTTTGAGGGCATGTTTTCATAAATGAGTTTGGTTGCTAGACCATATCCTCCGATGTATTGACGATAAATTTGTTCTGATAGTTCTTCTTCTTTAAATGTTTCATTAGTAAGATCTACCCATAGTATTTTACCTAAAAATCCGTTTGGCAACTTTATTTAACTCCTATGCTTTAATTTTTACAATTATGTTTCAAGTGTAATTATTAAATAATATAAATGTTTAGAAAGTTTAAAAAGATTATAAACTAGAAAATTATAAAATAGCTAACAAATCATGCTAAAACAATCGAAAAACTATATTATTATGAATCCAGATGATAATTGTGCTACTGCTCTGGAAGATATATCAAAAAATTCACAAATTCAAATAAGGGAAAATTCCATTATTATTAACTATAATATACCTTTAGGACATAAAATCGCTTTAGAAGACATCGAAAAAGGTGATATGGTTAAAAAATATGGTCATACTATAGGGTTTGCTACTGAAGATATAAATAAAGGAGATTGGATACATACTCATAATCTTACAAGCCAGTATCTCAAGGAGGTTGTGAAAACATGAATGAAGAATTTATGGGGTATCAACGAACGAATGGAGAAGTAGGAATTAGAAATAAAATAGCAATAATTTCTTCCGTTGTATGCGTAAATCATATAGTTCAGCAAATCGCTAATAAAGTTAAGGATGCTGTGCCTATTACTCATCCTTTAGGATGTGGTCAATTTGGACCTGATTATAGCAACACTTTGAATACTTTAATTGGTTTAGGAAAAAACCCTAATGTGTTTGGAGCTGTAGTTGTTGGTTTAGGATGTGAAAATATCAGTAGTAGATTAATAGCTAAAAATATCAAGAAATCAAAAAAACCGGTTGAATTTTTTGATTTACAAGAAGTTAAAGGAGGATCACCAGCTGCAATAGAAAAAGGTATTATCCTTGGGAACAGAATTTCTGAGGAAGCAAGAGAATTGAAAAGAGAACCATTTGATTTCTCCCATATCGTTTTAGGATTAGAATGTGGAGGATCAGATTCAATTTCTGGAATTTCAGCAAATCCAGTTTTAGGAATTATATCTGATAGAATTGTTAAATGTGGAGGGACTTCTATTTTAGCAGAATTTACGGAATGGATTGGGACTGAACATTTATTAATTAAACGAGCAATTGATAAAAGTGTCGCAGAACAAATACATAACTTACTCTCCGGTTTTTTAGAAAATCTAAAAGATTTAGGCATTAATTTTCTTGGAGTACAACCCACACCTGGGAATATTCAAGGCGGTTTAACAACTATCGAAGAAAAAAGTCTAGGTTCCATAGCAAAAGCTGGAAAATCTCCTATTCAGGGTCTAATTCAATATACAGAAAAACCTAAAGGGAAAGGTTTGTGGTTAATGATCGAACCAAGTTTGGATGTTGAATCTATGACTGGATTAGCTGCAGTAGGAGCAAATATTATTGCCATGACGACAGGAAGAGGTAGTCCTTGTGGAAATCCTGTAGCTCCTGTGATAAAATTATGCGGGAATCCAAAAACTTGTGAATGGATGGCAGAAAACATTGATGTTGATGTAAGTTCAATAATTAAAGGAGAAGATTCCGTGGAGGAACTTGCAGAAGTTCTGTGGTTAAGAATGAAAAAGGTATTGAACGGTGAAAAAACTCAAGCAGAAAATTTAGGTTTTAATGATATAGCGATTTGGAGAAATACAGCATCACCGTTTCAATACATGCATTGTAAATAAAAAGAGGATAACTTATAAAAACGGATTTTTATCTTTAAAAATCTTCTCTTTATATTGCTCCAGATGTGGGGGAGCTAAACCTTTTTCTGTTGCTTCTTTTTTCATATCTTTTAGAATCTCACTACAATTTATTGAAACCGGACACCAGTGATAACAGTTTTCGCATCCTGTACAGAGAAAAAGACCATCATTTACAGCAGCTTCGATTCCATTATGAATATAATCCCGTATTATAGCAGTGGCACCTAAACCATACTTTGAAGCGTAAATATTTCCAAATGCTCGTGAAGCAGTGCATGGATAAATACAGCTCTTACAACCAATACATTTCAAGAAATCCTGGTAAATGAGATTTTCTCTAGCAGCTTTCGTTCGCCAATCATCGACAAGGATGACAACTACTTCTTTTGCTCCATACATACCTTGAACACTTGTACCTTGTATATCAGATGTATTTGAGGGTCCTGAAATGAGACTTATGTAATTAAAAGAAACATTGTTAATCCGAGATTGTAATTTAGTCACTAATATTGCATCAAATATGGTAGGAACGATTTTTGTGATGCCACATACAACTATATGCTTTTCAGTTGCTCTAGTAATAAGACTGATGTTTCCTTCGTTTTCTCCTAAAACAATTGTTCCATCTTCAGCAGATATAGCATTTGCTGATGTTAATGAGATTTTTACATCATTGAGTAATTCATTTCTGTAAGTGTTTCTAAAATAATCAACGATAGCTTGGGCTTTAGGTTCGAGTTCTATTCCATATATTTCCTTTATTTTGTTAGCTATTTCTTCTTCAGTAAAATGAGCTCCTGGACCTACTTGAAAGCTTGGCAATTTATATTCGAATAGTTGAACCAACACATCACCTAAATCAGTTTCTTTAATTTTGATCTCATTCTTCTTTAGCACATCTATAATCCCAATGTCTTTAGCTTCGGTCGATTTTGATTTATATATGATCTTAGCATCTCCCAATTCCTGCATGAAAATCTTTTGAGCTTCTTCATTAGTTTTTGCATAATAGACGATGAAGTTCTTTTTCCGCATTATTTCGATACATTGCTCAACATACGACTCCATATGGTCAACGAAGTCTACTCGCATCTTAACCAGGTTTTCACGATTTTGATCCACGAATTCTCGACTTGAATCTTCATATAAATACTTTAAATCATGTTGTCTGGTTTTTATTGTGCAAGCAAATTTCCAGAAATTTCCAAATTGCTTTTCTAATGTCCCTTCTTCTTGGGAAACTTCAACATTTCTCTTTACTTTCTCATATAATTTTTTTCCGTTTTCATTCATTAAGTGGATCAGCTCCTTCCATAATGTTTACAATAAAATCTTCGAATTTGATCACCGATTTCTTTATTTGGTACTCTTCTCTGATTCGGGTTAATGCAGTAAAGCAGAATGGGCATGCTGTTAGTAATATTTTACCTCGTTTTAATTGATCAAAAATTAATTTTGAATTGTAATCACTATTTTCTTTAAATATTGAATAAACACCTCCTCCAGCGCCACAACAGATACTATTAGTTTTATTATTTTCCATTTCCCTGACTTCAATGTTTTCGATTGAATTTAGGATTTGTCTTGGTTCCTCAAGAATAGGAATCACCGCATTTCTTAAATGACAAGCATCGTGGTAACTAACTTTTAAATTCTTACCAGAATATTTTAGGTCTAATTTTGATAAATTCTCTGGTTCAGCTAAAAATTGAAGAAAATGTTTAACTTTAACTTTAAAATCTTTTCCTATAAATTGGCTGTAATATTTAGTTAAATAATTATAGCATCCAGCACAAATAGTCACGATTTCAGAGACATCATTTAATTCGAACCAGTTATTTACATATTCCACATGATCTTTTAACTCCATGTCACTTCCAATATGATAAGATAAAGCCCCGCAACACGGAACATCATCTAGAACTGTGTAATTTGGATCTAGGTAATTAATAATTTTAATTGCATTTTTACATGTCTCTTGATAACGAGTTTTTGATAAACATCCTAAATAAATTAATTTGGTCAATTTTTAATCGCAACTCCCAATTTCTAAATAATTTAAGATAGATATTTGATATTAAAATTGTTTACTGATTTCTATTATTTACTCAAAATCCTACGATTCTTAGAAAATTATATACTTTATTATAACAATATATTCAAAAATGCTTAAAAATGATTAAATCGAAATTTATAATGATTAGAATATTTAACTAAATATTAGAGAAAAAGTGAGTTGGTTTAAAATTCCAAAATTATTAGAAAACAAGGAGAAGAATTTTTCACTATTCTTGAATAAAAATAGGTGTGGAGGCTGCCAAGCTTGCGTGTATGTGTGCCCAACGGGTATTTTAGAGATGGGAGGCGAGTTAAATATGAGAATCGCTTATACTCCACGAGTTAAAGAGGGAAAAGGAAAATATTGTACTGCGTGTAAGCGATGTGAATATGGTTGCCCAGATTGGTGTATATATATTTTAGATGAATCTGAAAAAGAAAATATGGCAAAAAAAGCTAAAGCATAATGAGGTGAAAATAAAAATATGGGAAATAATATGAGATTCATGCCAGAAGGTAAATATTTAATGATGGGGAACATCGCAATGTCTGAGGGTGCGTTGGCTGCGGGATTAAATTTTTTTGGAGGTTATCCGATCACACCAAGTACAGAAGTAATAGAACATTTAGCGGCTAGATTACCGCAAGTTGGGGGGGTGTGTATGCAAATGGAGGACGAACTTGCATCTATTAATGCAGTTATTGGAGCATCTTTAGTCGGAGCAAAAGCTATGACAGCAACATCGGGTCCGGGGATTGCTTTGATGACAGAAACAATCTCTATGGCAGCAAATCTAGAAATCCCCTTTGTTTTTTGTGATGTACAACGAAATGGTCCAGGAACGGGATATGTAACCGAACCTCATCATAACGATATTGGATTAATGAGATTTGCTGGAAACGGTGAGTTTCAAGTTATTACTTTAGCACCTATGAGCTGTCAAGAATTATACGATCTAACAATCGTTGCTTTTAATTTTGCAGAGACTTACCGTTGCCCTGTCTTCATTATGTCAGATGCTTATCTAGGACATCTTCACGAAGTAGTTAAAATACCATCTAAGGAAAAAGTGGAAAAGATGGTAATAAAGCGGGAAATACCTGAAGATATCATTGGAAAATTTTCTTATAAAGATGAAAGTACAGGAAAATATATTATCCCTAAACCACCGATTATGGGTACTGACTATTGTCCGCCTATGTTCCTCTCACAGCCTCATAGTCTTGAAGGTATGCCAACTCCTAAACCTCAAATATTTACTGAAATGATGATAAAAAAAATAACAAGCAATATTGATAAAATAGCTCTTACGGACACTTATAAATTGGATGATGCTGAAATAATCATAATAGCGTATGGACTGCCTGTTAGAGCGAGTTATCGGGCTGTTGATTTAGCTCGAAAAGAAGGGATAAAAGTTGGAATTCTTAGGTTGATAACAATTTGGCCTTTTCCAGACGAAAAAGTTAAAGAAACGGTTAAAGATGCCAAAGTGGTTATAGTTCCAGAATTAAATTACACAGGAGTTATAGCGGAACAAGTCGAAAGGGTTACAAACCTTAATACTCCTGTAATTAGAATTCCAAATGTATGTGAAATTCATCATCCACACGATATTTTAAAAGTTATAAAGGAGGTGGATAAATAGTGTCGGGAATAGGGCCTATGTATCCAAATGAAAAGCCAGAGAATCCATATGTCTTAGTATCATACGCTGGACATTTATTAGGAAACTATTCGTCTAGATTATGCGCAGGTTGTGGATATGGAATCATCGGGCATATCTTTACCCGACTATTTGAAGATGAAAAACTTGATCCAAAACTATATCCACTAGTTCTTGGTATAGGGTGCTATTCTCAAATGCTATTAACAGTACACTACGCAACCCAAAAAGTTCTATCTCTCCACGGCCGTGCGCCTGCTTTAGCGACAGGTATGAAAATGGCAAATCCTCAAATGAAACCAATAATTTTTACTGGTGATGGAGATTGTTTGGGTATTGGAGGTAATCATTTTATACACACATGCCGTCGAAATTTGGATTGTATTATTTTAATTTTCAATAATAGCATTTACGCAATGACAGGTGGACAGGGTGCACCTACGACATTATTTGGTGCCAAAAGTACAACGACACCATATAAAATGTTTGAAAATCGAAGCGATGGAGTTAAACTGGCTTTGGCTGCGGGAGCAACTTATGTAGCGCGAACAACAGTTGCTCATCCACGCACTTTTATGAAGTATTTTAGAAAGGCACTGAAGCATAAGGGAACCTCTGTAATAGAATTAATTACGCCTTGTGTTACTTATTTCGGGAGAAAAAATTTAAATAACCTTGGAGCTGAATATTTAGGATTAAAAGGAGAGAAGATGGATACAGCAGGTAAGATGATAGATTGGATAAAAAGAAATAGTATAAGAGTAAATCAAGCCAAGTTCATGAATGAAGAAGAACTATTTAACAAATATATTATTGGAGAATTTAGATACGCACCAGATCAACCCGAGTATTCCGATGAATATGCTAAAATACAAAAAATAGCAAGAGGAGGTATATGAAAAAGTGACTCGCTATGAAATTCGAGTAAGTGGATTTGGTGGACAAGGAGTTATCACTCTTAGTAAAATGATAATAATGGCGAGCTCAATCTATGAGGGACTTGCTGCTACACAAACTGAAGCCTATTCCGCAGCTGCGAGAGGAGGAAAATGTTGGGCAGAAGTAGTTGTTGAATTAGATAAAAATATAGAACTTATAGATTACCCTAAAGCTTTGAAACCTTACGATTTTTTAATCGTCTTATCAGAAGAATCTGCTAATGATGTTAAGGTAGATTTTATAAAGGACGAGGAAAACACAGGATTTTTAATATGGGACCCCACTACAATTAAAAAACTCAAGGTAGGAAAAAAAATTAATAAGGTTTTGGGCATTCCCGTTCAAAAATTAGCAGTTGAAAAGTTCGGGAATATTGTTTTTGGAAACTCAATTTTGTTTGGTATCTTTACGATACTTTCGGGAATCTTTTCCGAAGAATCTGCCTTAGAAACTATAAAGAAGTTTGTTCCGAATTCTACTTTAGATAAAAACTTAGAAGCTTTTGAACTAGGAAAACAAGAAGCAATGAATTTTCTAAACAAAATAAAGGAGGAGAATAATTAGAATGTATTTTGGGAAGGTTCAAAAAGGTTGGAAAGAGTTATATGAAGAAATAATTCAAACTGGGAAATGTGTATACTGTGGAGCATGTGGGGCATTTTGTGCAAACATTCTATTTGATAAAGAAAATGAGATTCCAATAGAAGATGGGTCCTGCAAAGATATGAACACATGTAAAGAAGGATATGGACTTTGCTATAATCTCTGTCCAAAAACCGAAACCGAATCGATATCTTTGTCGTTATTAGACAATTGGGTTTTTGGAAAGAAACATGATAAGATTTTAGGGCATTATCTTGATATCGTTTCAGTTAAGCTAACAGAAAAAGCAAGAAAAAAGATACCAACTAATGCTGGTCCATTAACAGGGTTAATATGGCTCGCCATGGAAAATAACTTAATTGATTCGTCCATTATAACTGATAAAGACGATAACTTTAGACCGTTCCCTATAATAGCCCAGAATTCTCAGGACATAATCAAAGGAGCCGGATATAAACCAAGTCAAGGTCCATTACTTTCACTATTAGGAGATGCTATCAATAAAGAAAGCGCAGATATTGCCGTTGTAGGTACTCCTTGTCAGATTCAAGCTCTAAGAAAACTACAAAATCACCCTGCATTTGATTACGAAGCATATGATTTAGTATCATTAGCTATTGGGACTTTTTGTTTTGGAACTTATTATAATCAATTATTAAAACTGGTTTTTAATGAATTCGGGATCAAAGCTAGCGAGATAGAAAAAATAAATACCGATAAAGATAACTTTAACATGAATATAATCTGTAATTCGACTGTAAAAGAAATACCACTAAATACTTTATACGAAAAAGCGATTAGAAAAGCTTGTTTTTCTTGTTCTGATTACACAGCTTCTTTCGCAGATTTATCAATTGGAATATATGGTAGTAAAGAGGGGTGGAATACACTAATCGTTAGAACTGAAAGAGGAAAACAAGTATATGAATTAGCCATTGAACAAGGGTTCATCGAAACAATGCCTTTAGAACATAATATGAAAGAAATTATTTTGGATCTTACCAGAAGTAAAACTGATATAGTCAAGATAGAATCAATAACTCAACATTCCCCTGAAATTAAAAGTATTACGGTTAGAAACTCGAGGATTGCGGACGCTTACAAACCGGGAATGTTTGTCATTTTATGGCTTCCTGATGTTGACTTCTTACCAATGTCCATCTCAAGCATTAATGACGACCTTATAGAAGTAACCTTTAAAAAAATAGGGGAGGGAACATCCAAATTATTTGATTTAACTGAAGGAGACTCAATTGGAATTAGAGGTCCTTTTGGAAATGCTTTTAATTATGAGGATTCGAAAAATATTCTAGTAGTAGGAGGAGGGATGGGAATCGCAGCCTTAACATCCTTAATAGAAACTCTAAAACAAAATAAGTCAAATGTTCAAGTTGCAATTGGAGCTAAAGATGAAGATTCGTTAATATTCGCTGAGAGATTGTTAAGATTGATTCCCAATACGATGTGTACTACTGAAGACGGATCTGTTGGTAAGAAATGTGTTGTAACTAATCCCGTTGAAGATCTAATTAATAACGAGAACTTTGATTTGATTATTACGTGTGGACCCGAAATTATGATGAAAAAAGTTTTTGAACTAGCGAATTCAAAGAATATCGAAATTCAAGCCAGTTTAGAAAGAAAAATGAAATGTGGGCTAGGAATATGTGGTTCTTGTTGCATAGGAGCAAATAATAATACTCCTGTTTGCAAAGATGGCCCCATCTTTAATTCTGATCAATTGAAAAGCTTCCCTAAATTTGGTACATATTCCAAATAATTAATTATTCTAATAATTTTTCAGGTATTCCATTTTCGCAGGCTACGCCTACTTGGCACAACCCGCAACCGTAGATATTAATTCCATAATTTTCCTTAATATAAGGAACGGTTCCCATAACATGTTTGGAGCATAAATTTTTATCGTGGCGATTTTCAAAAGAGATTGCGTTAACTGGGCAACGGTCAATACAATCCCCACAATTGGAGCAATATTCGTAGGGATCTAAAGGCCTCTTGGTAGAATCTGATGGTAAATCGTAATCTACAATTAAACTACCACATCTCATCGCTTTACCCCGTGAGTTGATAAAACCATCGGATAACCCAAAAGATCCTAAACCAGCCGCAAAGCAGCAATGCCTGTGAGACCAGTTAGAAGCCCAAATCTTTCGATTGATTTTAAATAAGAGTTTTTCCTGAATAGGTGCCATCGCATTTATACCCAATTTTTTCAACTCGTCAATTAAATGTCTTTGAATATTCACATTAGCTTTTTCTCCGAATAAACGCGTGTTAGCCCATCTCTCTGAGGGCTTGTCTTTTGAGTATTCGAAATTCTCCTTCTTTGTATTCAGGGCTATAGGAAGAATATAAGCTACTACGCTTATATCTTCAGTTGATATTGGAATGCCATTTTTTTTACAATACCATGAATACGCTTCTTTTGGGGTGAGATAAAATTCGCCAATAATCTTCTTATAATCACTAAAAATAGGATCATTTCCAGAAACAAACCCAACTATTACATCGGGATCAAAAATGAGAGAGCCGTCAACCATTTTCATCCTATTAATTTCATCATTTTCTAAGAAATTATTTATCTTTTCAATGAACCATTCTTTAGTTATATCCATCTTTACAGAATCTCTTTAAATTAATTCTTTTTTGAGTTTAATTCCCAAGTTTTTAATGATTAATTAATCTTTTTCTAATAGTGTGGAAAATTATAATTTAAAAAAAGGAATCATTTTTGGCTCGATTTGCATTTTCACAATTGGCCTTCAACCTGTAATTTCTAACGCACGCCCGAGTATAATCGATCCTTTTTTATTTGGAGCTATAACAGCATTGATTGAAGCTGTACTCTTTTTTCCTATATTTTTAATGGAAAGAAATAAATTAAAAAGACAAATATTGAATGATTCAGTGCTAAATAAAAAGAATTTATCTTTAATTCACGGTTGGAAAAAGAAATCAAATTTTAGCGTGATTATAATTATAGGAATAACCTTTAGCGCAGTTCCAATTTTACTTTTTATCGGTTATGAATTGGCAGGAGCAATAATAAGCTCCCTAACATTGAAATCAGAAATAATATTGGCTTTGTTCTTTGGATTTATATTATTAAAAGAAAAGATTACCAAGATGCAGATCATATTTTGCTTTCTCCTGTTTTTTGGCTTGATTATAGCGATTACCGGTGGATCTTTTAATTTGCTTGAATTCAATCTAGGCGTATTTTTTCTTCTCTTAAGCGTAGGACTTTTTACATTTGTTCATGCGCTTACGAAAATTAGTTTTGAAAGAAATGAGCTATTTCCTTCTCAAATCGTCTTTTTTCGAAATTTTATATCAGGAATATTATTGACAATCATATATTTCTCATTTTTTCCACTTGAGAATATTGCTATAGTACTGAATCCTAATTATTTTGTATTTTTCCTTATTATGGGATTAGATTATGGCGTAAGCTTATACCTCTGGTACAAGGTATTGACATATATTCAAATTGGAAAAGCTAGTATAATTATATCACTAACTCCGATTGTTTCTTCATTTTTTTCTTTTCTTTTCCTTGGAGAAATTTTCACAATATTCCATTTAATGGGTACAATCATAATTCTCTTTTCAATCTTTATGATTGTTAAAGAAAAAAGAAGTTAAAGCGGAATCTCTAAGAGATCCTAAAAAATTAAGATTTAAGATGCTTACTCTATAATTATTAAATGGTTTCTGGCAAGGGATATTTACCAAATTTATTCGCGGCTTCAATCATCCATCTTAAACGATCAACTGACATTTGTGGATGGAAATTGGCGGGGGATATCATCGCCCCTCCATTGGGTCCTAAGGCTTTAATTGCGTGTTTTACTGCTTCAATTACCTCTTCTTTAGAACTTTTTACGAGTATATGCCTTGTATCAATATTTCCTGATAAACATAATTTATCTCCAACTTTTTTCTTCACATCGTATAAATCAACAAGGGGAGGTTCAAGGCATTGAAGACCATCGAATCCAGAATCTATAATAAAGTCTAATAGGTTAGTGACATCACCATCAGTATGTAGCATATACTTCCCACCCCATTCATGAATCTGTTCTGCGACTTCTTGGTAATGGGGAAGTAAATATTCATTAAAGTTTTTGTGGCTCATAAATTGACCTCCTGAATGTGCAATATCTCCCCCTTCAAGAAAAATTTTAGCCCCGCAATCATGATAGGCTTTAAAGGTAGTTAAAGTATAGTCTGTAGTGAAGCGAAAACGTTCCTTAATAAGTTTTGGATCGTTTTTAAGAGCCCGAGCGAAATGAGCCATCCCCATCCCCTGCCAAACAGGGGGAAAAACCGAAGTTAAAGCATTTTGAGCAAAAATACAGATATCATCGTTAATATCGCGGCATTTTCTCAAAACTCCCTTATAAAATTTTTTGGCTTTATTGTATTCTTCCTTCATATCAGGTTTAGGATACGCTTCCCAATCTTCTCGATTTTTAATATATCCTCCATAATAATCTGGATAAGGATTACCTTCAATATTTCTGACCCTATGTCTCTTACCAAATATATCTGTCATTTCTGTTTGACTTTCAAGGATAAAAGGGATATATTGTACTCCCACTCCATCAAAACCCAGATCGTAACCCGCTCTTACTGCTTTTGAAAATGTCGAAATTTCAATGTCAAGAAGAATATCGTTAATTTTATCTACCCAATCATCTGGATATTTCTTTTCCATTTCATCAAATATGTCAAACGCGTTTCTTTTTGGGGGACCTAGGATTTTATCAGCAACATTTCCATCGATATTAATGGTATGAGTCGGAATCCGATCTGGCTCTTCGAGATTCAATGCTGTCCAAATACGTTCGAAACTTTTCATAATCTATTATGTAAAGAGTGAATCAATAATAATCTTTTCTTTAATTCAAGGTTGTTCTGCTCTGTTCTTCTCTTTTGTAAAAGTTTTTAATTTTTTGATGTTTTTCTTAGATATCTTGAGCAATGATTTAAGAAAAGGCTTAATTTTTGGAGTCTTTGGAATAATACTTATCGGATTTCAACCGATTATTGCAAATTCGGCTAAATCAATCGACTCCCACCTTTTTGCATCCATGACCTGCTTGATCGAAGCGGCTTGGTTTCTCCCCCTAATGCTTTTAGAGTTGCGAATGAAAAAAAGGAAGGAAAGTGTAAATCCTGATTTACAGATGAATTACTCATTTTTTAATAGTTTGAAAAAAAATTTTTGGTTATTGATATTTATCGGGATAATCTTTAGCGTTAATCAACTTCTATTTTTTACAGGATATAAATTAGCTGGGGCTATAAATGGATCTTTAACTCAAAAAACTTCAGTTTTCTTTGGATTATTATTTGGCTTTTTTTTATTAAAAGAAAAAATTTCAAAAATTCAAATCGCATTTTCCTTCTTGTTATTTTTCGGTTTACTTTTAGCAATAACTCAGGGTTCGTTCAATTTTCTGAACTTTGACATCAATATTTTGATTGGAGTATTGATTGTATTATTGATTACAGCTCTATGGATGTTTGGTCACACCATAACGAAGTCTTTGTTTAATCGAAATGATTTAACCCCAACTCAAATGGTTTTCATCCGAAATATGTTAAGTGGAGTCATTTTAATAATTACTTTCCTTATTTTTTCTCCAGTCGATTTAAGTGCTTTTTTTAATCCATATAATCAATTCTTTTTTATAGTAATGGGGACTGTATATGGTTTAGGATTATACTGTTGGTATAAGACATTATCATATTTAGATGTCTCGAATGCAACCATCATTTTATCTCCCACTCCAATTGTTACCGCAATCTTTGCTACTTTATTGTTAGGAGAACTTTTTACTCTCTTTCATTTAATTGGATCTGCGATAGTTATCTTTTCTATTATAATAATTATTAAAAAAAAAATAAAATGAAAATTCTTCCCTTTATTCCAATTTTTCATAGTTTCACAGTTTATAGATACATTTTAGGTAAATTATATTCAAAAATATATTCTTATATGTCGCCCATTTCCTCAATAAGAATTGCTCATGTGTCAATTTATAAAGGAATAAGATATTTCCAAACATTTATATATTAAAAGAATATAGTAAATAATATAAATAAATATATTAAAAGAATCGAAATTCTTGCTTAAACAGTAATTTAGACTTTAAAGGAAAGTAAAGCATGATAGATGATAGTATAATCTCTGTGAGAGATTTAAAAAAGTATTTTGGCGAAGTTAAAGCTGTTAACGGCATTTCCTTTGATGTTCGTAAAGGAGAGGTTTTTGGACTTCTAGGTCCAAATGGGGCGGGGAAAACAACAACAATTAAACTCCTATTAGGACTTCTTGAGCCTATAGAGGGTGTTATAAGTATTTTCGGTTTAAATCCAGAACGTGAAGAAGTTCTAATGAAAAAGAAAGTAGGTTATGTTTCTGAAGAAGCGCTAATATTCAAATCACTTACACCTAAGGACTTGTTTAATTTTATTGCTTCAATTCGTCAACTAGATGCAAACGAAGCAACCAAGAGAGTATCTGAATACCTTGAAAGTTTAGGAGCGACAGAATATTATGAACAAATGATCGCAACTTTATCGCACGGAAACAAACAAAAAATACAAATCGTTGCCTCCCTATTACATGAACCAGAGCTCTTGATATTAGACGAACCATTAGCAGGGCTTGACGCAAAATCTGTAAGAGTGGTAAAGGAATTATTAGATATGCATATTGAAAAAGGTGGAGCAGTGCTTTTTTCAACCCATATTATGGAAGTAGCAGAAGATCTGTGTGATCGTATAGCGATAATAAATAAAGGTAAATTAGTAGCGCTTGGAACGATTGAAGAGCTTAGGAATCAAGCAGATAAAGTTGGAGCAAGTCTCGAAGATGTTTTTCTCAAATTAACTGAGCAAGATTCTTCCATAGAAGAGATTGTAAAGAAATTAAGGAAATCTTATAAGAAAAAAATAGGGGAGTCAGCTTAAGGTGGAAGAGAAAAAAGGATTAAACATTTATTCGTTGTCAAAATTTACAAATCTTGAAATGATTTTAGATTCTCAACTAGCAGCAGCAGGAGCACATCAGTCCAAATTGCTCGAAAAGTGTGAGAAAAATAAAAAATATGTAAGTACGCAAGCGAAATCGTTAAAATTTGTTTCAGGTCTCTTGATGGTGTTTATGCCTTTACTTTCAATCGTAATGTATTTTGCAATTACAGACGGCATTAACCCGTTCTATCCTATAGAGGGTAGAATTTATTTATTTAGTTTTTTTATCTGGATATTTTTAATTATTTCTATATTGTATTTATTCCTTTTTGGATTGTTTACAACAAGTTCATTGATGTCAGGTTCTGCCTTTAAATGGCTGCACACGCTACCACTATCTCGAAAACATTTAAAAAAGTTAGGTTTTATGACCCTATTTAGAAACCTTAATACACAAATAATAACAATGACATTTGCTTTTCCAATAATTTTTTTTATTATAACGCAAAATATTTTTGCCTTTTTTATGTGCCTTATTTCTTCTTTTCTTGTAACTATATTTGGAGCGAGTATTTTAATTATTATTGGGGAAAAGTTCAGCCGGGTGTTCTCAGAATCGAATAGAAAATCGGGTAAAGCTAATTTTTTAAGAATGGTCTCACTGATGGGTTTTTTCCTTATAGCTTTTGGTTCGAGTTTTGTTTTACAGTTCGGTTTAAACGCCATATACAATCTTATAGATGATTTTAGTGTAAATCCTCCTACATTGGGTTTAAACATGATTCTAAGCATTATCCCATTACCATTTGCACCTGGATATTTAGTGAGCTTAAGTTTGATCCCTGACCAAGTTCCAGTAAGTCTATGGACCTCAACTTTAGTGGGGATGGGGCTTTTAGCGGGTTTAACTTTCCTAACTTACAAAATAGCAATCAAATCTTTATCGAGCGTTGCTACTTTTGATTTAGATTCCTCAAGAACTAAGAAAGATGCAAAAAAAGAGGTTAAACCAATCTCAATAGAAGTGAAATCAACATCCCCCCTTAAATCATATATTCGTAAAGATTTAATATCTTCAACACGAGATTATCAATCTTTAATCTTTATATTAATGCCGCTTATCTACCCAATGATTATGATTTTATCGATGCAACAAGTTATAAGGATGGAAGTGTCTTCATCTTTTAGTATGATGATTTTGTGGGCTGTCATTATGATATCAAGCCAATTTATACCCTTGATGTTAGTAGGCGGTTTACTAAATATGGAAGAATCTGGTTCCTCCACGCTTGCATCGTTGCCTCTTTTGCCCCGGGATCAAGCGAAAGCAAAATTAGTACTTATGTTAATCATACATGGAATTTCTATGAGTCTGATGGCTATAGTTTTAACAATTTTAACCCAATCTGTAAATGTTTTGATTTTAATATTAGTTAGCTTACCGATTACATGGGCTTTACTTTTGTTTGTATTTCAAATGAAAGTACGATTATTTGGTACAATGAAATACAAATACGTACTTGAGGAAGTTATTATTAAAAATAAATTAGTTAAATGGGTATCTATAGTTGCTGCTGATGTAGGAGTCTGCATTTTTATTCTGATACTTGGATTTACTTTTTTCATTACTCTAGGAATTACACCTGCCATACTCATATTGTTTTTCTTAGGATTAGTCGGATTATCTGTGCTTATTTACACTTTTACAAAAATGTTCCCGAATATTGATAAATTACCACAATTTGAAACAAGGGGATTACTAAGAAATAAACCTATTCTTGGAGGTATCGTAATAATGCTTTTATTCATATTATTTCCATGGATTGCAAGTTTTATTGAGATTATTTTTCTTCCCCTCATTTTGGGTTTAGAATTTACCGGGATCTTATTCGTAGAATTCTTCCTGATTGAGGGTTTTATAGCACTTTTATTGCTCCTAATAGTTCCAAAAGGAATGAAATTACCTTGCAAAGATGAAACAATTTTAGGCTATACTAAAACAATCGGTTTAACAAGGGTTAAACCTTTAGTTCGAAACCTCATTGTTGGATTTGGTTCTTCTGCTATTTTTTGTGGTACTTTGTTTATTGGTGCTAATCTTTTAGGAGTATTTTATTTTGCTCCTGAGTTCTTGTTTCGAAATCCAAATCCTTATCCTTTTCTGCTTGGTTGGTTCATTTGGATTTTTATGATTAGGCCAGGGTTATGGGAGGAAGTGGCATTTCGAGGCGTTGTTATACCTCTTCTTTCAAAAAAATATAAAAAAATATTTACGATTCTAATAAGTGGGGTTATTTTTGGATTAGCACACGCATTTAATATCATAGGAGTTTTATTATCAGGTGGAGATCATATTTATACGCTATTTCAGGTTATTTACACGACTTTGATCGGTTTTTCAATGGGATATATGTATCTAAAAACTAAAAGCCTATTACCAAGCATTATTTATCATTATTTAATTGATACAGTAGGACTTATATTTCTAAATGTTTACTTCGAAAACATTTTTCTCGTGGGAGTATTTTTAATTGTATTTCTAGGCGTTATTCCTGCAATTCTGAATATTGGCTTAACAAAATTGGTTTTTTGGAAGGATCAAAATAAAGACTTTTTAATTAATAAACAATAAAAAATTTTAAAATTTTTAATATGATGATGTAGAATGAATGATAATGTTATGATTTCTGTAAGTGAACTAAAGAAATTTTTTGGGGATGTAAAAGCAGTCAATGGGATTTCGTTTGATGTAAAAAAGGGAGAAGTTTTTGGTCTTTTAGGACCCAACGGAGCCGGTAAAACCACTACTATCAAATTATTATTAGGGTTACTCGAACCAAACGAAGGGACCATTAAAATTATGGATTTAAATCCCGAAATAGATGAAGTTCAAATTAAGAGTCGTGTGGGCTACGTTTCGGAGGAGCCTCTTATCTTTAAAAGTTTGACTCCAAAGGACCTCTTCAATTTTATTGCGTCAATACGCAAATTAAACCCAGAAGAGACTTCAGAAAGAGCTCAAGAATATTTGGAGAGTTTAGGTGCATTAGAATACTACGAGCAGTTAGTTGCTACTCTTTCTCATGGGAATAAACAAAAAATTCAAATAATATCTGCGATCCTCCACGATCCCGATTTACTCATTTTGGACGAACCACTTTCGGGGCTTGACGCAAAATCTGTAAAAGTTGTTAAGGAAATCTTAGATATCCATATCGAGAATGGTGGTGCTGTATTATTTTCGACTCATATTATGGAAATTGCAGAAGATTTGTGTGATCGCATCGCGATAATGAATCAAGGAAGGATTGTAGGAATTGGATCTATGGATGATTTAAGGCAGCAGGCCGATCAGCTAGGAGCTAATCTAGAAGATGTATTCTTAAGATTAACAGAACAAGATGTAAGCGTAAACGAGATAGTAAAAAAGTTGAGAAAATCTTTTAGCGACAGAAACTAAGTGTAGACCGATCATGACAGAAAAGGAAATGGGACTTTATAAGCTTGCAAAATATACTAATCTAGAAATTGTGATGGAGGCACAGGTCCAATCTAGTGGTTCAAACCAAGCTCGTATTCTCGAAAAATATAAGAAAAACAAAGGCTCAATTAAACAGCAAGCGTTTGCGATGAAAATAATTTATGCTGCAATACTTTTATTTATGGGTGTTTTACCTACTATTAGTACCTATTTTCAGTTAGAATTCAAACTTAGCAATCCACTTGTAATTCCAGATTCTCTCTTGATTCCTGGAGGAATTCTATTTGGATCTTTTAATATAATGCAATTGCTTTACCTCACGATGCTGGGTATGTTCGCAATCGGCGCTATGATGTCCGGAGATACATTTAGATGGTATGAGACGCTACCGTTATCCAAGGAGAGGTTAAGAAAGTTAGGTTTTATGACCGTTTTCCGCAACTTAGATGTAGGACTTATTACTATGATTCTTGCTTTTCCTATAATAATATTCGTTATCTCTCTTAACATCCTGTTAGCACTAGTCGCTCTGATGATTTCTGTTATTAATGTTATGTTTTCTTTTAGTATACTTGTATTAATAGCGGGAAAGATAAGTAGCATACTAAAAATTAGCGAAGCAGGTTCTAGGAAAGCCACTCTCATTCGAATTTTCACGATGTTAAGTTATATGGTAGTCATCTTTTCTGCTTCGTTTTTCATGCAATGGGTAATCACTGCAGCAAATGATTTTTTTGACGTGATGGAAGCCTTAGATATTCCACTAATAATTAATATAATCATGAGTTTAATTCCGTATCTTTTTTCGTCTGGATATTTATTTATTATGTCCATGGAGCCGTCAAGCTTCACTCCAATTTTATGGATTTCAGCTTTAAGTGGAGTTGGTCTTTCTATTTTAATAACCTTCTTTACTTATAGAAGGGCTTTAAGAGCTATGAGAATGGTAACTTCATCAGCGTCTCTTGAAGCGAAACAATCATCATCTTCAAAAAAAATCTCTGAAAAACCTATTGAGGTTTTAATCGAGCCCCGAACGCCTATTAAAGCCTATATCCGTAAAGATTTATCTACATCTACAAGAGATATTCAGACTTTTATGTTCATTATAATGCCCCTTATTCTTCCGTTTATGGTGTTAATCCCGATATTAATCAGCCCAACGGGGCTTATGGATTCATTTAGTGACGATTACATTATAGTTTGGGCTTTAGTAACTATGTATCAACCAATGATTTCAATAATGCTTACAACGGGATTTTTAAATATGGAAGATACTGGCGCATCAATTCTCTCGTCCTTACCAATACGTACTCGTGACCAAGCAAAAGCAAAACTACTCTTATTAGGTTCAATTCAAACAATTTCGTATTTTCTTCCTCTAATCGTGTTTATTCCGAATCCAGATTTCCTTAGTTATTTGTTTTCATTTTTTTCTTATTATCCCGTTGTGTTAACCCTGCTACTCTCAATGTTTCAGATGAAAATACGATTTTTTGGGAGAATGAAATATAAATTTGTAGTGGAGGAATTTACTCCTGAGAAAAAGGTAACTAAATGGTTTATTATAATAGTTGTAGAATTGCTCATATTCGTAGCTTTCAACTTCATGGGTGGCATTTTATTATTATTTTTTGGTCCGAGTATGATGTTTTTAGCAACTTTTTTTGGTGGAATCCTCGCTTTAGGCGTTTTATTACTTTCTTTCAATATTATGTTTCCAAAAGTACCGGGAAAGAGACTAACTATAAGTATTAGAGAAATCTTCCGAAAGCATCCATTATTTGGGACTGTAAATTTATTAGTTTTGTATGCTGGATTTTTATTCTTACCTGGATTAATTGAATTGCCTTTCTTCTTGATATTTGAAAATTTACCTTTAATTGTATTGCTTTTTATTGATTTCTTCGTAACTTTTGGTGTAATGGCATTGCTTTGGCTATTGATTGTTCGACGATCCTTAGGTCTTCCAAATGGAAAAGAATCTCTAAAAGAATATGTTAAAACTATCGGTCTAAAACCTGATAGAAAAATAGGACGCAATATCTTTCTTGGAATTAGTTGCTCAATAATATATTTTATTAGTATATATATTACTGGTAATATATTTGGTATTTATATTTTCGATTTGGATGTAATTTTTGGAAATCCTGGAACTAGTATTTCGATCTATGGATGGTTTATTTTTATATTAGCTCTAATTCCAGGAATCTGGGAAGAAGTTGCTTTTAGAGGGGTAATTTCTACTTTAAATTTAAGAAAATATTCTCGAACAACGGTATTAATCGTTGTATCCATAATATTTGGTTTATTCCATTTCATCAACCTCTTAGTAGGAAACCATCTGGTTTTAACTGGAATACAGGTAATCTACGCGTCACTGTTAGGCTTTCTCTTAGGTTATCTTTTTATAAAAACTAAGAGTTTAATCCCCTCAATTATTTTACATTATCTAATAGATAGTTTAGGGCAATTATTTACATATGTGATATTCGATAGTATAGTTGATTTAGTATTATTTGCAATTATAGGCGTCGGAATAATCCCTTCTGTTTTAGGAGTTATATTAGTTAAACTAGTCGTTAAAGAAGAACCAAGGTAACTTAATCTAAAAATTATTAATCTTGGGCTTACACTAAATCTTTTTTATGATTCGTTCGTAATGTAAGCAATACAAATCTTTAACACGCGCTCAAGGGCTTCTTTTTCAATTTTATCGAAAGTATCCGTGGGTTGGTGATAAAATTGAAGCATTTTCTTAAGATCCATCGCAGATATATTTGCAGCTTTAACTCCTGCTTTTGAAAAGGCTGTAGCATCAGTACCGCCCGTAATTTGACCTATTATCTTCTCAATCTTCCCCGATCCTCCTAGTGCAGACTCATTCACCTTTATATTTGCACTTTTTGCAGCTTCTGTTAATTTTCTAACCATAACATCAGAATGCTTAGTTCTAGTTGAAGGCTCAAAATCGATGATAGAAATGTAATCTTTGCTCTGAATAGCGTCCATATTTACACACTCCGCTTCGTACTTCTTTAATTCGTTAAAATGCGCAGAAACATACCTGAAAGCTCCCCTTAGACCAGCTTCTTCGCAACCGAAAGAAATTAATCTAATTTCAGTGTTTTTAGGGACGATTTCTTTATTTTTTTTGAGGATTTTACCAACAGCTAATACAATTGCTACTGCACTTAAATTGTCAACAGCGCCCGGTACCGTGTTTGCTTTATCCCCGAAGGATACGAAGAAAAACAAGCCTAAAAACGCAGGGATACCAATAATGAAAAGTGTGAGGATAAATACGATAAATAATTCGTAATAAAATAAATTTACCAGAATTAACAAAACTATTATTAGTGAGGTAAAAAGCCATATAATCATTATGCTAATGCCAAGTAAAATCAGTACGGGATAACCTAACTTTAGACGGGTTAATAAATTAAACTCAAGTGCACTATCATGGTGACCAGAAAAGATTAAAATCCTTTTAACTTCATCTTTAGGATATATTCTTCCCACAACATTTTGAGAGTTTTTAGATTTAAATAAAGGATCAATAAACTCACGATAGTTGAAAAATTCGTTCCATAAAATTAAAAACGAAATTAAGTTTAAAGAGAAAGAAATTAATGTCATCAAGTACCCCCAATAATTTGTTAGATTAAGTGGTATCAGAAAAAACGCTAAAAAGGATGTAAGAACTAATATTATATCTAGTTTTATATACCCTAAAAACGCTCGAGGGTTACACGAGAAAGATTCTAATGCTACATCATCACATGTTTTTTCTAATTCTTTTTTGATGATCTCAGCACTTTGAGCCTCTTGCGAACTACATGGCATTCTAGGCCCACATTCCTCAATTATTCTTCTAATAATTTCGTACATATAATCTGAATCTTCTTTACTGATATTTAGTTCCAAATTAATTATCACCTCGCATTCTGAATCGTGAAAATAGTTATGTTCGGGTATATGTTATAAAATATATATCAATATTTCTTATAAAATAATTGATTTAGTGAGTTAAAAATCATAATATTTTTTTGTTTACTGAACTGTCCGTTTTTTTATCTTTTAGTGGTGTAGTTAATGAATTTATTTGAAAATGAACAATATGTATGTAAAGTATGTGGTTTCAATATTATAGGGCATTTTCCAGAACGATGTCCTTTCTGTGATGCTTTAAACGAAAATTTTATAACAGCAGAGAATTGTTCCGAAAATTATAAAGTTTTAGAAACGAAAGTAACTAATAAAGTTAAACGACTGAATTCTACACCACCGTTAGGCTTAGAACATACCGCCTATAGTATAAAAGCAGAAGATCAGACCATCTGGATAGATTGCCCTTCTACATTTGATAGTTCTTTAGAAAAAATGGATAAAATCATATTTACGCATCACCACTTTCTTGGAGCGTCAAACCTATATCGAAGTTACAATACAGCTTTTGTTTGGATTCATATTGAGGATTCAAAACATATTATGTCTCAAAATCACCCATTTGATAAGAAGTTTGATACAGATTTTCATTTATCAGGAATTAAGGCTTTTCATATTGACGGTCATACCCCCGGATTTACTTTTTTTTCTTACGAGGATGTAGTTTTCGTTTGCGATTATGTATCTATTTCGGAAGGTAAAATGAAATTCAACCCCTATGGTCCTCACGGAAAAACGATTGAAGGCGGAAAATTAATTAAAAAATTGCTTGAAAATGGAAATTACCAAAAAGTTTGCGGCTTCGACTATGTAGTAGCTTTTTCAGAATGGATGAGCCTGCTTGACGACCTTCTGAACTCTTCAACCAACTAATTGTATTGATATTTAAGAGCGTTTAATCAAGATTTACATGATTCTTAGATTTGAGCTCAAGTGCATTGGTAGGACAGACATCGATGCATAATCCACAACGTGTACATTTATTTTCTGAATCAATGAAATTCACCTTACGCTTTTCGCCTATGGCAGTAGGAGGTGAAAAAAAACAGGTTTTCAGGACATATTTCTACGCAATCTCTACATTTAATACATAATGTATTATCTATGACAATTTCTTTCAAAGAAATTCACTACAATTCGGTTATTTCTTATCTATTAGATACATTAAATTCAAAATTATGTAAATATAGGTTCAATTTTATTCCTTCCATATGAAAAATTTTTCCAAATGTTTAAATTTTTTAATGAGAATTTTTTTAGTATTTTTGTAAAAAAAAAATGAACATATCACACATAATTAAATTAGAATTTAGTTGTTTAATAACTAATTAATATAACATTACAAAATGGTTTAATATAGATAATGGGAAGCGCAGGTTTGAAGCAATTTGATGTTACTTGCCCAAAATGTGGAAGTGGGAAAGAAATATCTGTTCCAGATTCATTGTTTCTCCAAAAAAAGTTTGGAACGGTCAAGATTAAAGTACCTCAAGGAGCGGTATGTAAAGATCACAATTTTATAGTTTTTATCTCAACTAAAGGTCAAATAATTGGATATGATATAATAGACGCTTCTGTGTCATTAAACCAAAAAGAAAAGCTTCCTATAGATTTAATTGATCTGACTTTGGAGGAACTTATAGATGCATTCGGATTTAATTGTATCGCTGGTTTCATACACGCTAAATTATTCGATTACCCGTCTTTTGTTATAAGAAACGAAGAACTCGCCCTTGACTTCAATCAATTAAACGAATTGTTTGATAGATTAATTCCTCTGAAATATCGGAATTCAAATGCCATACGGGATGAAGAATTTGACTCATATGTGTTTCCTAATCCTTATTATTATTACACAACTATTAAAAAAGAGCACGCTGACGCATTTCTAATAAATAATAGCAAATTAGTTATTCAAGTACCTTGGCAGATAAAAATTGATTTTGAGAAGTCAATTTTAAGCAATGCTATAAGTAAAAATGATAAAAATGAGCAATTAGAATACTTAGCTCAATATATCAGCCAATTTATAAGTGATGTAGAATTTACACAAAACCTTTTGGAAAATGTTAGGACTATTAGTGAAAAGGAATTAATTAAGAAGCTTAAAGAGAAACTAATAGTATCTACGATTAATAAAAATCAAATCCTATTAATAAAAGAATTCATATACAGAAGGATCTCAAAGGAAATAGGTAGTAAAATTAAAAGTTAACAAAATTCATCGCTAATAGGAAATTTAGGATCAAAAGCCCTGAAAAATTACTTTTATTATTTTACCCAAATTAGGTAAAGTACAAAAAAGATAATGAATTTGTCCAAATTAGTAAATTGGGGGCAAGAATATGGCATCCCATCATTAGTAGTCACTGCCGTTGGTAGGGAAATGGTAAGGGATGACAGATATTTAGATATGGCAAGTAGTATGGCTGCTGAACTAGGAGCTACTTTTGTAAAGACATATTATTGCGACAATTTTGAAAATGTTACAAGTATTTGCCCTGTACCAGTCGTTATTGCTGGTGGGAAAAAATTATCTGAAAAGGATGCGTTGCAAATGGCTAAAAACGCCATCGCTGCAGGAGCCGTAGGAGTTGACATGGGAAGGAATATATTCCAATCTGATAAACCTATAGGAATGATCCAAGCAGTGAGAGCAATTGTTCACGAAAATGCTTCTGTTGATGAGGCTTATGGCATTTATCAGAATAGTCCATGAGGGTTATAATTTTTTAGTTTGATTTTATTTCTACAATATGTAAATTTTTTCTAAATGTATAAGTTTTTTAATGTGAATTTTTTTGATATTTTTGTCAAAGAAAATGTGAATATATCACACACAATTAAACTAGAATTAAATCGATTAAAATTTAATTTATATAGCTCACAAAATGGTTTTATGTAGATAATGGAAAGCACAAGATTGAAACAATTTGATGTTTCTTGCCCAAAATGTGGAATTGAGAAAGAAATATCTGTTCCGGATTCATTGTTTCTCCAAAAAAAGTTTGGAACGGTCAAGATTAAAGTTCCTAACGGAGTGGTATGTAAAGATCACAATTTTATAGTTTTTATTTCTACAGAAGGACGAATCGTTGGATATGACATAATAAACACCTCTATATCATCAGATCAAGACGGAACCTTGTCAAAAGAAATAATCGATTTAACTTTGGATGATTTAATTGATGCTTTTGGCCTTAATTGTGTAGCGGGTTTAATACACGCTAAATTATTTGATTACCCCTCTTTTGTCGTAAGAAGTGAAGAATTTAAGATTAATATAAACCAATTAGACGAAATGTTTGATAGATTAATACCTCCTCAGTATCGAAATGATAATGCTATAAAAGATGTGGAATTGCGTACGTATACACATGAAGAATATTTTTGTACAGCATTCAAAAATAATAACACCGAAGCGTTTTTAATCAATACTCGCAAAATTGTCGTACAAAAACCATGGGAAACAACATGTGATTTCGAAAAATCAATATTAGATAACGCGTTAGGAAGGAAAGATAAAGGTGGGCAATTAAAGTATTTAGCTCAAAATATTGTTCAATTTGTAAAAGATGTAGAATTCACTAAAACGCTTTTAGAGAACAACAAAAGTATAAGTGAAAAGGATTTAATAAAACAGTTAAAAGAAAAGTTGATATTTTCTACAATTAACAAAAATCGCGTCTTAATAATAAAAGAATTTATTAAACAAAGATTTTCGAATGAACTATGCACTAAGATAAAGAACTAATCTAACTCTCTTAATTATAAACTATTTCTTTTACGATATTACTTTTCTATGGAAAAGTACAAAAAAGATAATGAATTTATATTTTTCATACTTTATCAAAACAAATATATATATGAAAACAGACTAAAGTGAATTAAATATGGATTGGGGAATGCAAAATCGATTGGCAAGAATTATAAAACCTAAATCAGGGCATTGTGTCATGCTTGCAGTGGATCATGGGTACTTTGGTAATATTCCAGGTTCTTTAAAGTGTTTTGGCGATTTAAACCCTCTGTTTCAATATGCTGATGCCTTAATGCTTACTCGCGGGATGCTGAGGAGTTGTGTATCAGCTGATTTCGATATTCCGATTGTTTTAAGAGTATCCGCGGGCGCTAGCATGTTAAAAGAGCTTTCAAATGAAGAAATTAATGTAACCATTGAAGATGCTATAAGATTAAATGTATCAGCCATAACTTGCTCAATTTTCGTAGGAGGCGAGTACGAAAAACAAAGCTTAATGAATTTGTCCAAATTAGTAAATTGGGGGCAAGAATATGGCATCCCATCATTAGCAGTCACTGCCGTTGGTAGGGAAATGGTAAGGGATGACCGATATTTAGGTATGGCAAGTAGGATGGCTGCTGAATTAGGAGCTACTTTTGTAAAGACATATTATTGCGATAATTTTGAAAATGTTACAAGTATTTGTCCTGTACCAGTCGTTATTGCTGGTGGGAAAAAATTACCTGAAAAGGATGCGTTGCAAATGGCTAAAAACGCCATCGCTGCAGGAGCCGTAGGGGTTGATATGGGAAGGAATATATTCCAATCTGATAAACCTATAGGAATGATCCAAGCAGTGAGAGCAATTGTTCACGAAAATGCTTCAGTTGATGAGGCTTATGGCATTTATCAGAATGGTCCATTAGGGTTATAATTTTTTAATTTTTAGTTTAATTAGACGATATACTTTTTTTTTAATTCAATGACTACTTCAAAAATAGATAATGTAGAGATTAGGCAGTTAACAGAAGATATATTACTCGTTCATCAGAAAAAACCACCGTTTTATTTCTCTTGTAGTGATGGTATTATTATTTTACCGAAAAAAAATAGAAATGATAGTTCTATCGTGTTAGATTTAAATATCGAACCTCATCTTATAGATAAATTGAACAATATTTATGGTCCTTTTACGAATTATATAAACTCACATGGACATATGGATCACATAGCACATGTCCATAAGTGGGAGTCCATTGGAGCCAAAATTCACGCTCCCTTTCCAGAACATGTAAATTTATTAGATCTCCGCAAATTTTACAAGTTATTTGGCTTTTTTGAAGAAATAAATTTTTCAGTTATAAATAAGTTTGCAAAAAAAAATGGTTATAAAGAATGTCAAGATGTCATCCCCTTCAAACCGGGTTATACTTTTAAATTTGAAAACCTTATAATTGAAACTATTCCATTATTAGGTCATTCTAAAGCTCATGTAGGCTTTTTGATTCCAGAAGAAAGATTGTTTCATATAAGCTGCTTAGGATTTGATAAAGTTAGCCCCGATAAAGATGGATTTGGTCCATGGTACGGATTTAAAGAATGTTCAATTGAACAGTATCTGATAGATATTACGCAAGCTGAGTTAATTTTCCTAGAGCGGGCTAATTTCTTAACATCTAGCCATTCTTATATTGTAAAAAGCCCCGATAAAGCTCCATTTATTTACATGAGAGAAAAAATCGCGAAAAATCAAAACCTTGTTGATAACGCAATCAAGTCTCATAACTTGACAAATAAATCTATGGATACGATAAACTATTTACTTAATCTAGACATTTTCTTTCCAAAGAGGAAAATGGAGGGTTATTTATTGGAAATTTATAATTTTTGGGAATCTGGAATAATTCGTAAGCATATTGAACGAAGTGAATACCTTAATTAGTGATTTATTTAGTAGTCATTTATCAGGTTCGATAACAACCTTAAGAGACTCAGTAGCCTCAATAACAATTTTGAATGCTTCTCCTGCTTGATTTAGGGGAAATCGATGAGTAATTAACTCAGATACATTAATTCTTTTTGATAATATCCACACATATGACTCTTGGAGATCTTCAGGTGCTGCGCCATATGAAGTCGTGATTGTTATTTCATTCCTCCAATAATCGTTTATAGGAACTTCTAAATTGACACCAGGTCCTGGGACTGCAAAGAATATCACTGTACCTCCTGGTGCTACACAAATTAAAGCCTGATTTGCTGCCGATAAAGCCCCTGTGCATACAATAACAATGTCAGCTAATTTATTATCATTGAATTCCAGAAGTTTCGAAGGAATATCCTCGTTTGCATGAAAAATTTCATCCGCTCCAAAATCTTGGATTTTCCTCAATCTATAATCGTTTATATCGGTTGCAAAGACTTTTTTTGCTCCTCTAAGTTTTGCTAATTGAGCATGTAAGATTCCGGATACTCCACTTCCTAATATTAAGACTGTTAATCCTTTTCCTACATTTGCTAATCTTTGTGCTCTACAAACACAGCCAAATGGTTCAATAAATACGCCATCTTCGTAGGTAACGGACTTATCTAACAC
>JAGXNP010000110.1 GCA_019894885.1 Promethearchaeota archaeon
TTCAGAACCTAGCGGTTTGAAATTTACATTCACTAAAGAAGAATTACAAGATTTTTGGATGAAATTAGAATAAAAAACAATATTTTATGCTATTACTCAAAGATAATTCAACCATCCCTTTTTTTTCATTATTAATTCCGCTGCCATTATTAGAAATAACCCAAGAGAGATGGTTATTAGTAGAATTAAGTTAATAATAAATAAATGAGAAAATGAAATACTATCCAATAATATTTGATAATGTATAAAAAAAAAACTAATACCACAAATTAAGAAAATAATCTTATTTTTCTTGTAAATTGAGAGCGAAAAGTGCCAACAAATGATAAGTAGTATATTAGAGCTTGAAGTTATAGCAGTTGTTAACGCTAAAGATGTGTTATAAAAGGCAGATATTAAGGAATTTATTACGATAATTTCTATGAGAAGCAAATATGAGAATTTTTTAGCGTTATTAACGAAAAAATCTTGTTCTAGCTTTAAAAGGATACTCAAAACAAAAGGAGGGGCTGTGATTAATATCAAGGTAATGGATAAGATCAGATCGTTGAGTGTCAGAAATTCTAAAAACAAAGCTAAAACAAGACTTATTAGAAGTAAAATAGACCCTAAAAGTCTATAAATTCCTTCTTTTTTGCCTTTAATACTCATTTCAAAACCTATATTTTATTATTAATTCCAAGAAATTATAAATTTAAATAGAACAAAAAGTATTTTGAATTAAGTGATTCTTTTTGAGGATATATTAATAGAAGATTAAAATATGTTATCAACTCAAAGAATTTCAATATAATTGTAGTGATAGGAAGAATGAATAGGGAAGTTATATTAAAGGAGCTAGAGAAAATTGTAGGAAAGGAATATGCAACTAACCGTTCGGAAGATTTATATATTTACTCTCAAGATCCCGGAGCATCTTTACCTCGTTCCGTTGATTTTGTCGTAATGCCAAATACAACCGAGGAAGTTCAAGCGATTGTTAAATTAGCAAATCAAGAAAAAATATCTATTGTTCCTATGGGTGGAGGTTTAACATTAAGTGGTTTAATAATTCCTGTTAAAGGGGGCATAGTATTAGATATGAAAAGGATGAATCAAATCCTTGAAATAAATCAGTTTAGCCGATATGCACTTATCGAAGCGGGAGTAACTACAGGTCAAATAATTTCACACTTAAACGAAAATTTTCAAGATCTACAACCTCCTATTCCAGATGCACCTCCATCTGCTACTGTCGCCGGAAACATGTTAATTCACGGTTCAGGATATTTATCGCAAAAATACGGAGGGCACGGAGCTATGATTAATGGTCTTGAAGTTGTATTACCTAATGGAGAAATATGTAAATTGGGATCTTGCGCGGTTTCAGACTATTGGTTTGATAGGGGACCGATACCAGATTTTATTGGTTTATTTATTAGTGCTTTTGGAACAATGGGAATAATAACGAAACTTTCTATACAGTTATTTCCAAAACCGAAAATGAGAGATATTGTATTTGGATTAATGAATAGTCCTAAAGATATTCCCAATGTGCTTTTAAAAATTACAGCGACTGGTTATGCTGAAGATATTCTTCTCGGTATGCAAGATAAGCCTGAATGGATGAAGGGTTATATTTTTATTATGACTTATATCACGGGTGATTCAGAAGAAGATTTAGATCGCCAGAGAAAAACTCTTAAACGCATATATCGAAAAACTAACGCGAGATTTATGAAACCTTCAGAAAAAATGAAAAATTTATATTTAGAAAAACCTATATTTGCAGCAGGAGCTGCCGACTTTAGAAAAGGAGGTGGGTTTGAATATGTAGGTGCGTTTATGCCTCTCGAAAAAATCCCCGAAGCATATGAGAAGGGCGCAGATCTAGCAAGAAAGTATGGTATACTTCCAACATTAGGTTCTAGGTTAATAGGAGGAGTTCATACTGTCGTAATGTTTTTTTCATATTCTTTCAATCGAGCTGATCCAAAAGATATGGAGAATGCGAGAGAAGCTCTTCATGAAACCAATAAACTAGCATTAGATTTAGGAGGAATTCCATGGAAATCTGAATTAGATGGGCAAAAATTAATCCTTGAAAGAATCGATCCAAGTTATAAAAAATTGATGAAAACCTTTCAAAACGCTCTGGATCCAAATAAGATCATGAATTCGGGAAATTGGGAGGTAAATTAGATATGGAATTAAACCTAGAACAAGATTGGAAGGATATAGTTCATAGATGTTTTAGATGTGGATATTGCAAATTTACTTACGAATTTTCTGATTTTAATTGTCCAAGCTATAAAAAACACCGGTTTGAGACCTATTCCACTGGTGGAAGGTTATGGCTCATTTACGGTTTAATAAGTGGAGAAATCCCGTGGAGTCAAGGTGTAGCAAATGTACTTTACGCGTGTTCTACTTGTGGAAACTGTACAGAAAATTGTAGGTTCGACAAATTTAATGATTTTCTAGTAGATATTATTGAAGCTGCTCGAGCAGAGGCTGTGATAAATGGATTTTGTCCAGAAAAGCAAAAAGCTTTAATTGAACGCATAGAAAACTCTGAAATGTACAATCCATATGGCGAAAAAAATTCAGATAACGAAGATTTGAAGAAAGAATATGATTTACCAGATAAAGCAGAATGGGTTTATTTTATCGGTTGCACATCTAATTATCGTCAAAAGAATTTAAGAGACGCTACTTTGAGATTCTTGAAGAAAACTAATATTGATTTTACTTTGATTGACGAACATTGTTGTTGTAGTCCGGTAATGCGAACTGGTCAAATTAATTCTGTTAAAGACTTCATAAATTACAATATTGCTCAAATAAACAACGCAGGAGCATCAAAGGTCATCACATCGTGTGCTGGTTGTTATCGTACCTTAAAAAAGGATTGGTTAAAATTTGGTGCTGATTATGATTTTCAGATATATCACACCGTAGAATTGGTTAAGAAGCTGTTAGATGAGGGGAAATTAAAATTTATATCAGAATATAATAAAACTGTCACTTATCATGACCCTTGCCACCTTGGAAGGCATATGGATCTCTATGAAATTCCAAGAGAAGTATATAAGCACATTCCAAGAATTAAATTTGTTGAAATGAAAAGAAATAGAGAAAACGCTTGGTGTTGTGGCGCTGGAGGTGGTGTGAAAATAGGATATCCAGAGTGGTCGGTTGAAATTTCAAAGGAAAGACTTGAGGAAGCGAAAATAACAGGTGCTTCTGTCATTTCGTCTGTATGTCCGTTTTGCAAGACTAATTTAAGCGATGCTAACATTAAATTCAATATGAATTTTGAAGTTATTGATTTAATAGAGATTTTGGACAACATAGAATTTGAAATCTCTGGTAATTAAGAGAAAATTAACTTTTTTTTGTAGGTGCTATGTAAATGAGGTTAGGGGCTCACATGAGTGTTTCAGAAGGTAAACACTTGGCTTTTCATAGGGGTAGAGAACTTGAGTGCGAAACAATTCAAGTTTTTATAAGAAATGTTCGCTCTTGGTCGACAAAACCTTTAGACCAGAAAGATATCAATGAATTTCTTAAAACAAAAGAGGAGTTTAAAGAAGAAATATGGCCGATAATTAGCCATAATAGTTATTTAATTAATTTAGCAAGCATCGATAACGAAAAATTAGAGAAATCATATAGCGCTATGTTGGATGAACTTAAAAAAGCTACCCTACTAGGTATTGAATATGAAAACATGCATCCAGGAGTTATTCCTGTGAGCGCTAAGGATGAGATTTCAAAAAATGAAGCTCTTCTCCAAATAGCTAACCAGCTAAACAAATTAATGGAAGAAACTAATAATTCTAAAGTTAAAATTTTATTGGAAACTACTGCTGGCCAAGGAAAAGGTTTGGGTAATAAATTTCATCATTTTAAAACAATAATCGCAAAAATAAAGGACAAGGATAGAATCGGAATATGTTTTGATACGGCACATTCTTTTGCGGCAGGTTATAATTTTTCCACAAAGAAGAAATACAACGAAATGTGGAATGATTTTGATGATATCATTGGTTTGAAGTATTTATTCGCTTTTCATTTAAACGATACAGAGAAGGAGTTAGGTTCTAGGGTTGATCGTCATACTCACATCGGTCAAGGAAAAATTGGTAAGGAACCATTTAGATTTTTGTTAAATGATCATAGATTTAGAGATATTCCGGGTATTTTGGAAACTCCTAAGGGCAATGACTTGAAAGAAGATATCATGAATCTTACTACGCTTAGATCCTTGATTAAATAAAGCCTATTCTATAACTTCGAACCACACTGGACTTTTATCTTTAACTAGACCATTATAGTTAATTGTTAATTCATCCCCTTTTACAATATTTTTAATAGCACTGTATTCGATTGCTTTATTTTCATAATCGTATAAATATTTGATATTAGGACGATATGAATGATTCATTAATTGACTTATGCTCATAGTAATAGCGTTTTTAAAAGCTGGTATAAGTTTAGGATCTTCCCAGATATAGCAATAGTTGTTCAGATCTGTTTCGCTAATTTTTTCATAATCCTCATTTGTGAGTAATATAACTGATGCAACATCAATAATAGTCCCTTTTTTGATGTTCTTTTTCGCAAAGGCACCTCTTCCTTTAGTTTCAGATATAAACTTAACTTCTATATACTCATGCAATGATATCACCAATAGATTGATTCTATTCTTTGTTATTCTATTGAAGCATGACGCTTATCAATGTCGGTTTCAGTAATGTTTAATTTCCCCATTAATGAAGCTCCTATTGAATCCAATATTGCAAGCGTAGAAATATCAAATAAAGATGTAAATGGAGCTAATGTTATTAGAGATGTAGCTTGATCTTTACTTTTTCCTTCAACTTGAATTATTAAATCTGATAAATTTCCGATTGCGCTTGATGGATTTCCCGTAAATAACGCTATTTTTCCCCCTATTTCATTTGCTTTCTCTGCGATAGCTAATGGTGAAGTTGTAATGCCACTTCCACTTATAATGATCAGTAGATCTTCTTTGCTATATCGATAGGTAACTGCATCAGAAACAAAACAAGATGTAATTCCTAGGTGCATCAGTCTTTGAGCAAAACATCTACCTATAAAACCCGATCGACCAGCTCCATAGACAAAAATCATACCATTGCTCGAATCAACATCAATAATCATGTCGATCAGTTTTAATATCTGATTAATGTTTATTCTTTCTGAGTTTTTTTTAACTGTTTTAGATATTTCTAGTAGAGTATTCAAAAATCTTTCTTCAACCTGACTTGAATTTATCTTCTTCATTATTTTTAATCTTCTTTTATTTTATTTGGATGAACACAGCTTCTCCATTGATCTACGGTTTCTTTAGGTCCTAAACCTATCAATAAGTCCCCTTCTTCAAACACAAAATCTGTTTTAAAGCTATATATCCATTTATTTTTTCGCTTTAAAGCTATAATGTGAAAACCACGCTTATACCTTTGATTTTGTAATTGACTATAAGTTTTATCTTTAAAAAAAGAATCTGCAGAAATAGTTTCGCGAACTACTATCTCTGAAGTCTCTTCAATTGCCTTTTGCAGAATAATATGGGGTTTAAAACCTTCTAAAATATTTTCAGCTAAATGAGCTGCTGCATCTGATATTAACTCGCATGAGAACACTATGCGCATTATTCCTGTTAATATTTTTGGATTATCAAGTAATTGCGTTAAATTTAAAAGATCCTTTTCAAAATTTATGTTAAGCCCATCCATTAAAGACTCCATCTCTATAACATCTTCAGCTACTTCATAACTATTAAAAAATAACGCTGCTAATGCTAATTCTATCATTGTTTCCGAGATATCTGTAATTAGTATGTAATCTTTTTTGAATTCTTGAATTTTATCGATTACTTCAGGATTAGTTAGATCAAATTCAGAATCCTTTTTCTCGTCATCGATTTGGAAAGAAAAATCTTCAGTGTCAAATGTTAACTTCTTTAGTTCCATAATTGGTTCAATTTCTCCTTTTATTATTAATATATCCCCTGATTGAATTTCATTTTCTTTTCCAAATAACCATTCGTCTTTTCTTTTAATCGCAATTAGGTCAACTCCGTATTTAGACCTAAAGTGTAATTCTTTGTGTTTCATGCCTATAAATTCGCAATTATCATTGACGGTGATTTTTACAATAGGCTCAGGAACATCGTCCCAAAATAATTGTGTAAAATCAGAAATATCACTATTAATGTATACAACTCGGGCGATATCTGCAAGAGCATCGGAGATTTTGTCAATAGAATAACCCATAACAACAATAGGTTCTAAAGCTTTTGCTTCTTTAAAACCGCCAGTTTGAGTTTGAATAATTTGCAAATTCAATAGAAATGTTAATTCATGGATTCTTTTCTCAATTTTAGAAGTCTCGTCTGCAATTTCCTTACTGCTAAATTTAATTGCGCTGTAAGCTAGATCAATCATCAAGTCGATCTTCTGTTTCATCTCTTTTAAAATGTCCTTTAGTGATATAGGTTGATACTGAAATTTCTTTCTTCTTTCATGCTTTTTAATTATTTTCTCACTCTCTTTTAGATATTTACACAAATATTTGAATAAAGATTATTATAAATAATGGGGTTAAAAAATCTGCTAACGATGTTAACATTGGTATTAGAAAATTATTAGGATCATTTCCTTTTCTAAATATTAATATGGAACCCATAAATAAAAACACGAACATAAACCCAAATAGAATCAAAATAGTAATAATTAAAATTGATATGATTAACAAGGGATTAACGATTTCGATTCCAATTACACTTCCCAGCATGTATCCTAAGCTTATTAATGCAGCAAGGCTTAATAAAATTGTTATAGCCAACCCATAAAAATCCTGTTTTAATCGATCAGAGACTTGAATTTTTGGAGACAGCGTTCCGATATACAGGTGAGATGTAAGACGAGATACTAGAACAGTTGATATATCACCTATTAAAGAATTTAGAGACGGTAAAACTAATAAAATAATAGGAAAACTAGACAATACTACCTCATTATTAGATAAAAGTGTCCCGGAAAAGAGTCCCATAACAGAACTAATTAGGACAATAATTATTGATTCTTTAAAGATTTTTTTAAAGTAATCCATTTTTATGGCACCCCCAACATAATTATTGTTAGATAAAAGCTAATTACAGTAAAAAAGTCATCAATCGCTGTCATTATGGGATTTACAACATTATTTGGATCGAAGCCGCGCTTAAATGCTAAAAAATTTAAGATCGTTGAACATGGAATTGAAATCGATAATGTTAACAATATCGAAATAACAGGTATTACGATTAACAAGCCAATATGAAAAATATAGAGTTTGATTAATAAAAAATTAATGAGGATACTGAAAACTCCGATTGCTAATGCTGTTAATAACGATAGAGTAAATGTAGCTAGAACATTTTCAAACCATGATTTCTTATTAAATTCGCCGATAATAAAGTCACGTGAAGTTCTTGCAATAAAAGGACCACTTAAATTACCTCTAAGAGAAAGTAAAGCAGGTATAATTAGAATTAATAAAAGAAAGCTCTCAAATGAAACTATTAAAAGAGATAATACGATTCCCGCAAGGATATCGCCCACAATAGAAACCATTTCAGACGGGAAAGTTTCTTTAATGATTCTACCTTTAGTATCTTGAGCTTCCATATGTCATCATCATCATCAGAAGAACTCATTAATAATATTCCCTTCATTCTCTTAATAATTTATTAAGATTCTAATTTATTTAAAATTTCCTATATACCATTTAAATTCTAATCTAACATATTAAAATCAAATAAAATCTTCAATTATTATGGTTTGGAGAAAGAAATTGGATGATTTTTTTTAAATAAAATTAGATGCACCTAAAAAGATAAAATAAAAAGATAAAATAAAAAAAAATGAATTTATGGTATTAACTTCTTAACTTTCTTTAAATGGATCATAATCAGAGCGATTACACTTATTGTAAGAAATCCGATAGTTATTAAAAGTGGAAAGCCTGGAATTGCGTCTTCAGAACCAGTATAGATGTATGAAACTGCCATGATAATGGAAAGAGGACCTGAACTACCTCCTACTGGAAAAATTATTGTCAAGGAGTTATCCGCATAATCATAAACAAACATATCGGTTGCTTCTGGAGGAGCTGATTCCCATTCATTATTACCACTCATGTTCCATGCCCAAAAAGTAAGGTTATAGTTTTCTAGATCAAAAGATTCGTCGAATTTGATATAGAAAGTTATATTCTCCAATCCAGTAGTATTGGTAATCAAAAGGTCATTATAGTAAAGTACTGTTCCATTAGTGATCGATGTATTTATAGGATTATGGTCTAAAATTGCATTTACTAACTCTACTTCAGTGTTACTAGTGATTATGTTAATAAGTGAGAGAGCTATTCCACCTATAGCATCATTAGGAACTGATATAACATTAGTTCCAGAGTTAAGCGTTTCATTAAACATTGGATATATACTCATATACATCCAGGATGAATCGTCTCCACCTGGCATATTCATCCAACCTCCCATAAATGTTATTCTACCACTGGTTGTATCAACATATGCGTCGTATTCTTTATTATTCGTCGAATTTCTGAGAAAAACATGGTCTTCAGTAAATGTCATTTCATCAAACATCCCTCCAAGCATTGCTAAGAGATTTTCAAAATCTTCTCCGGTAAAACCTTGAGGTATAAAAAGTGGTGGAGCAACACCTCCAAACATAGCATATGGCGAGATTGGCCAATATATATTAGCTTCAAGGAACAATTCATCTCCAATATTATCCCAAGTGCCTGTTTCTTCATCAAATTCTTCAATTTCAGCAACAAGTGCTTTAAAGAACTGCAATTCAGGTTGTCCAGGTATTTTAGTAAACAATCCGCCGCTATATAGCTCCCAAAGTGTCAAATTAACAAATTCACCATAGCTAGCAAAAATTGATGCTCTACTGTACGTTTCACCATCTCGAGAATTTTGTTTATAATAAACAACATCACCTATTTCTAAGTTCCAATCTACTAATGTTTGGTGTTTTATCTCGTAATATAATTGAACTTCACCGTGTTCAGTATATAAGTATGATTGCACTATTCCTGAAGATTTTTCAGCAATAATACTTACTCTAAAGTTCGTAGAAGTATTTTTTAGGGTAATCTCAAAGTTTGTAGTCTCAATAAGCTCAATATCATTAAATGGTGCTTCCCATATACGAAGTGTGTCTAAATTCCACATGAATTCAATATCTTCCTTAACAATATTATTAGGATATACAAAATTCAATTCAGGGGACACACCTTCATCGAAATATTGGAAATAAAAATTGTTTGCTAGACCTATTTGTAAATTTGTTTCTGCTATAGTATACGCATTTCCATCCCACACGGAGAGATTAGAATAAACCGCTTGAAATACCATAGGGATATATTCTTCCATAAAGCCGTTCTGAGATTTAGGAAGCAAAATATCTTTAATATCAATAACTTCCACTTTTAGATCGGCATAACTACTACCACCTTCACAAAAGTCGTAATAAAATGTGTCTCCAATATTGACTCCCCATTCAATTTCGTCAGTTATATCGTAATCAAGAACTCTTTGTATTGTAAAATTTAGTAACATTGACTCACCCATTTCAATTTTCATGTATCCTTCAGCATATTCTGCTACTCCAGTTATAGCATCGAACTCGAGGTATAGATAATACCCATCAGACGAATTTGTAAAAGACATGGAGCTATCAAAATTATCCGAGGAATATCCATCAAACCGATTGAATTTATCAATAGAAAGGGGATAGAAAAACGATTCGTTAAGAATATCGTCTAATATATTGACATCTAAGTTATTTGACCCATTTAGAGGTAATATATATGGTGCAGCACCCATTCCCGCTCTATATTTATGTTGAATGGTATCCGAATTATTATATCCAAAAAGAGCGAACTCTGATGGTGCTCCGTATGGTTCCAATTCTTCTTCCGTGACATTGAAATAACATTGGGTTGCATTAACGAGAGAAAAATCGTTTATTCCTAACCAATCTGTTGTCACATTTTCGATGGAGGTTATGTTATATATCCATATGTCTCTAAACATCATGGTAACTTCATCATTTGAAGCGTTAGTGAGTATCATTTCTACTTCCCAA
>JAGXNP010000111.1 GCA_019894885.1 Promethearchaeota archaeon
AAGTTAATTCAATTTTAGAGAGATTAAACGAGTGGAAAAGCTTGTTTTTTTTTGAAGTGAGGTATTTTTATGAAGGGTGGGCGATCTATATGAGAGAGAAGAACACATATCCAAGAAGTCTTGTGATATTTAAATCGTATTCTGACGATTATTACTCTATTAAAAGTTTTGAAATTCATTTCAGTGAAAAAAAGGAAACTTATCAAGAGCTTTATATTAATGAGAAGATTGACACGGTCCAACAGTTACAATCTGAAATTAAAGAAATTATATATGGGAAGGATATTTTAGATTCAATTACAAAATTAAATGATGAACCCATTTAAAACTTCATCGCTTAAATACTTAAATTTGGATGAATCAATATTAAAATTGAGGTTTGTACATTTTTCGGAATTCTTCTTTCTTTTTCTCGTTATATTTATTTTCTAAAAATTTCAATACAGAGTGGTGAGGTATTCCGCTTAACAACATATTTACTGCTTTTCTCGATATTTGTAGATTGTCATAGTCAGATATAATCGAAACTGTTTTTCCATAAACAGAAACGTGACTCTCGGCAAATCTTTCTATAGCCCTTCTCATCTCTCCATTTCTACCAATAATTCTACCCTTCAATCTTTTTATTTTCTTCTCAGATTTTCCTAACAAATTGTATAGATTAAAAACTTCCATGTCAAAAGTCTCATCTAATAACTTCATGGCTTTTGACGGATTAAAACCTCTATTGATAGCATTCAAAATTTTTTCAGCAATAAATGTATTAAGAGCGCTGTATTTAGGGTGTTCAATTAAAGGTCTTACTTCGCAATCTCCAGTTTTACTATCTAAATTTATTTGTACTCCCAAAACATCTTCTATATCTTTTTTAGTTTCACCGTTTTTTCCGATTATTACAGCAATTCGATTTTGTCCTATTTTCATGTTCCTAATTTAAATCATATGTTTTCAATTACATATATTTATTCATTTATCTATTCTAAGTTTATAACTTCATAGTAAAAGTCTTCTCGATTTGGTACTTCTACTCCTATCGTATCAAAATAATTAAAAATATTTGTGATATCCCTTACCAAAAATACTTCCGCTTTTGGATGATGTATTGTTACTGCTTGTGATATGTCAATTATTACCGGTTTTTGATTATGGTATAAAATATTAAATTCAGATAAATCTCCATGTACTAAAGCTGCTTTTTGATATAAATTTTTAATAAAATAGAGGATTTCGTTTAATAATTTGATAGGGTCCTTAGGAAATTTTATATCTTTGAGTTTGGGTGCTGGTATTGAACCAAAACCGATGTAATCCATTATTAAAATATTATTTTTTATATAAAGAGGTTCAGGTACACTTAAACCCTCTCTATAAGCTCTTTTAAGATTTTTAAACTCTTTACTTGCCCATAGATAGATTATTTTAGAAACATTATTTGGAACCTTTTTAAATCTAGGATCTCCGATAATGTAATTTCTCATCCATTTTGAAGTATTTGTATCAATTTTATATATTTTTACTGCGTATTCTTTATTATTTTGACCATAAGCAAGATACACATTTGCTTCTTTACCCGCAGAAATTATCCCTTCGATACGGCTTAAAATTCCAGATTTTAATAATTTCCTAACTTGTAAATACATTCTTTCATCAAATACAGAATCTACCGTAGCCCTCTTCTTAGTTTGATCGATATTTTTAACGCGTTTTGAATCAATCTGCTTTTTAACTAAATTATCTATATTTTTATCGAAGATGTCCTCCATATTGTCGTTACTTACATGATTATCGAGTTCTTCTTCGTCGTTCCGCTCCTCTTCGGTGTGATTTTTTCCCAATCAATCCGCCCCCTTAATCGTCTTTAAAGAAATTTTATCCTTAATAAAAAAAGAAAAGTTCTTAACATGTTTAGAACTGTTTTCATCTCTTAATACAACTCTATTCTTAGTAATATTTTCAACTAAATATCTGACATTATTGATTATAACAGCGTCGTTTTTCTTAAATGGTAAGAATTTTATTAGGGCTTTTAATCTATAAATACCTCTTCCTTTTTGAGAATCTCTGCCTACCAACTTTTTTGATCGATTTAAAATAAAGTTAAAATTCGCTTTCATATGTAAAATAATTCGGTTCATCAACTCATTTGTGCTTAAGTAGAGATCCACACCAAGATTTTGATCTTCTATTTTCGAAATATACTGGGTACTATTTTTAGCAAATAGGTTTTCTACGAAAAACAAGATCTGGTCTAAGGCTTCTTTAATAACTTCAAATTGAGACTTATCAGTCACCCTCAATTGGATTATCGAAAGGTAATACATTCCTGCCCTTAAATTAGAGCAATTTTTGCATAGATCATAATTAATGTTCAGTTTTAGGGTTTGTTGATGTGAAATCTTTTGATTATCCCTTAATTTCCCCAATATCGTAACATCTAAAGAAGTTAAAAGATCTCGTGAAGAGTATACAAGTGTATCGAATGAGAACGAGAACATTATCATATCTTGTTTTATATAATTTCTTAATAAGAAGCGAATTAACGCGTCCTCAATGATTTTGAACAAATCTTTATTCTCAGATTCTATCCATTCCTCTTTTTTTGAGTATTTTTGGCAATCAATACATAACTTAAAGCTATAAATATTCGGTAACTCAAATAAAGGATTTTCGTCTAAATAACAATTAAGGCACATACCAAAATGAGGTGCAAATTCATCAATTACTGTACCACATATTGCACAAAATCTGTGAGGCATCAAAACATCATTTTCATAGCCATTGGTATACTATTTATTTTTCTAACTCCTTCTTTGGAAATTATTTTCTGTGCTACAGCCATGTTTGTTATTTTTTCTCCAACTATATTAAAGCATGACGCTCCTCTTAGTATTTCAATCGCTTTGTCTATAGATAGAAGATCTCCTCCAAAAAAAGTGGAAGTAATCTCAATTCTTAAATTACCTTCAGTAAATACTTGGTTTAATAAAACCTCATCGCAACAAGCGATTGTTTCAATGTCGCTACGTCTATGGATTTTAAGATATACTTTCATTTAATTCTCATTAATAGACGGTTATTTCTCTTTAATTTCTTCTCTCGCTCCGCAAGCTGTGCATTTAAGAAAAATCTTTTTACCTTCTTTTTGAATATCTGTATCTGGTTTATTGCAGATTTTACATAATACATATGTCTTCGAGTAAAGTTCAACGAGTCTGTCTAATACTTGTTCTTTGTAAATTCCCTTTAAAAACAATTGTTGCCCTCTTATTTCTCCCATAGTTCCTACTTTTTTGAGAAATACTCCTATAAAATGCTTTCGATCTCTATTCAAAATATTGATTATCTTGTTAAAGTTTGTAATGTATGTGTTTTTTGCTTCAAATCTTATTTCAACTTTAGGTATTTCAAACCTAGATAATTTCTTTACATTCTCCGGAATGTTTTCATAAGCTTTATCAATTAAATCGTCATAATTATTTAAATCCATTTCAATCAACCTATCCTTAATATTTCTACAATGTCTTATAATTAACCTTACAAAATTAATTTTACGATTTTGAGAATGAAATTAGTAATAAAGAGCAATCTTGTTAATAATGCTGTTTAGTAACTTTGGTAGATATTTTCCTCAGTTGGGTAAATCCTTGATTCCATAACCAAATCATTAATATATGTTCTCATTTTGTTTTCAGAAACATTCATTCTTCGCTGTAGTTCTTCAAGACTTATTCCATTCCCGTCTTGTGAATACTCATAAATTATACCAAAAATCTCCTCTTTAACTTTATCTACTTTAGGCGATTTCGTTTCACTAAACAATTTTTCAACATCAATATCACTCGGAATATCGTCAAAAAACGAATCTTCTTCTAGCTCAGAGCCGATAACAATATCTTCAGGGATCTCAACGAGATTTCCTGATTTGATCTTTTTAATTACATCAGCTTCTCTCAACAAAACATAGTTAGGATTGATTATTTTCTTGATAAAGGTAATGTTATTAATTTGAACTTTTTCACCAAAAAAACCTACCCTTCCTAATACATCAACTGATACTCCTTTATTTAAATCTCCAAAATTTTCTACATCTACATCCCACTTTACAGCAGAAATTATACCCGTACCATCATCAAGTTCAAATCTTAAATTGGTGTTAACTTCTTCTGATGGAGAATTTATATCGGTATTTCTCTTACTCATAAATTCTTCTCGATTAGTAATCGTAGCAACAATTCTAACCCTTTTAAGAGTTCCAAAAATAGTATATAGCGAATTCTCAGTAGCATTATACCTACCTTCTAACAGATGCTTTATCCAACAACGAATTGGAGGTGTATATTCGTAGGATCTTGCGTCACTCATAATTCATTTTTTTAATTTTCTTTTTTGCTTTGCTTTATATTATTTTTCAATTATATCGCATAAAGAAATGATTATTAAACTAAATATAACCTAATAAATCTAAATTTTATTCATTATTAATTTCTCCTATCAATCGTGAATAGGCAGAATTATAAAAAAATTATGGAGTGTAAATAGCGGGGGTTCGATTTGAACGAACGATCTCAGGGTTTCTCATCCAAAAGCGTGAAAAATTTTTTTTTCACACATTGTCGAGATATGAGCCCTGCGGCATAAACCAGGCTAGCCCACCCCGCTTAGGTTTTTTTATGAGAATCACTCTTAAAATATGGATCATATAATTATTTTTTCTATTAATTTCTTTTCATTTTTAAAGTGGATATTAGTGATGTTTTTTTAGTTCAATATATATTAACATGTAATTATTTAAAATAAACACACAAATTTATCGAAATGGCTGATTCTCATTCAAAAAGCTTTTTTGGGCAGAATACAGGGATAATCGTTAGCAGTTCTTCAAGCTCAGATCCATTTATGTTTATCCATTGCTTTAAAAAAAAACCGAACGGAGTTTGGGAAAAACCTTCCTCTCGCGAGGGCAAAGCGATTAAGTTTTCATTAGAAGAGATCGTAATGATTTTAAGAGTTTTAAATCATGAAACTCATAAATGGCAATGTCAACACATCTTTAAAGGTAAAGAATCCTCCGTATCTTTTAATTGGGAAGATATTAATTATAATGTTCTTTGGATTAATGTAGGTAAATACTCAAAAAGACTCAATTTAGCTCAAACTGCAATTTTGCGACTTCTTTTAACCCACTTCCTTGATGAAAAAATAATCTATTCTACCTTACAAAAGAAAGGTAATACTGACAGAATAAAGAAACGCAATCAAAAAAATCAGGTCCAATCAGACGAAATTAACGTCCCGCTAGACGATCAAAACCTTCCTCATGAACTTAATAAGGCAAAAAAAACCCCAAATGACACTAGTAATCTTTATGGATCCATCGTAGGAGAAACGGAAAAAGCAGTTTTAATTGACTTTACAAATAAAGAAGAATGGATACCAAAATCTGCCATTAATAACCAATATCTTCCGCAGAAAAATGTTAAACAAAAATTTATGATTAATGATTGGATTTTAAAGAAATTAGAATTAATTTTATAGCTGTTAAAAACATTTTTAAATAAAAAGAATAACCTTAATTTTTACTCTAAATTAACCTTTTTATTACGTGAATTAGCAATTACTAGCATTTTATGACCTTACTCGATCTTATTGTAGATTTTTTATTAAACCCTTGGTTTATCATATCTTTAATTTTTTGGGTTATTGTGATTATTTTTATCTTTTTACTCAGAAACAAAAAAGAGGCTTATACTTTCTTTTTCCCTTTACTCGCTATGTTTAAGACCAAAAAACTTAATAACTTCATTCGAAGAATATCGAAAAAAGGCCCTAGATTTTGGAGGGTATTTTGGAATATAGGTATATTCGTATCTTTTGGATTTACAATTTATGGGTTTTACTTTTTCTTTTCGAACATTTTAAGCCTTTTTATCCAACCTAGCATAGAAAACGCTATTGTCCCCCTTATCCCCGGGGTTACTATCGACTTACCCGTTTTCTTTTATCTGTTATTGCCATTATTATTTATTTTGACTACTCACGAGTTTGCTCATGGCATTTCTGCGAATAATGACGGGGTGGAAATTAAATCAACAGGTGTACTCGGAGCTGGTTTATTTTTTTTAGTTGGATTTGGCGCTTTTGTAGAAGTTGATGAGAGAGAATTAAGATCACCAAAATTTAAAAGAAACACCCGGTTTAGAATAGCTACTTCAGGAACATTTGTGAATGCTATAACTGCAGGTGTGGCGTTCCTATTAATAATAAGTTTTCCAACTCTTGTTTCTCCTTTCTATGGACAGGTGACTCAAGTTTATAGCGTGTTAACACCTCAAGACGGAGGTTTTAATTATGGAACTCTTGAGAGTGGTGATGCTATCGTTGCAATCAAACATCAAAATGATCCAGATAACCAATTTTTAAACCTTGATTTAAATCAGGGCATAAGCCTTACTTCAATACTAAGTAATTCTACTCGAGTTAAATTCGCAATAGGAGAAAATTTAACCTTTAATATTTACAATCCGTCTAGCGATTCTTACTCTGAGAAAAATGTTACTGTAGGTCCTCGATATGATATAGGAATCCGTTATGAATATATACCAAACGGTACAGGATTAATAATTACTTATAATTACTCGAGTAGTACTGTAACTAACATACTGATCTCCAAAGTGAATGGAACAGCTATTAATACCTCAAATGGCGATACTTTAGAACTGTTGCTAACTGACTTTAATCTAAAAGCGATAAACCTTACAACAAACACAGGAAACGCTTACATTTTAGATGTAGAAATTGTTGGTGCTTTCATTGGTGTTCAAAGTAATTCTTATTGGATGCATAAAAATGACTTGGCAAAATTATTTACAAGTAATTGGCCTGATTTTCTCATCAAAGAGCTTTTATGGCTTTTTGTTATAGCTTTTAGTATAACTATCTTTAATATGATGCCCCTGCCCATTTTTGATGGGGATAGATTCGTAAAAGAATTAATTAATTGGATATTTGGTGAAGACTATAAAACTAAAAAGAAAAAGATAGATAGATTAATCTATAAAGGAACCGATACGGAGTGCAAATTAACAGAATACCGGGTTGAAAATATAGAATATGTTAAAATCCTATTAAAGGAAGATTATAAGAGCAATCAAAATGGTGAGGTCCTCTTGGGAAAAGATAGTTATGAATTAGTAGACTCAATAGGAGACGGATATAAAGACACAGTATCTGTGAAACTTCCTGAAACTACGAAACTAAAAAAAAATTCAGTCTTTGAGGTTTCTTTCGAATACTGGTACGATAATAAACGAAAAATTAAAAATAATGTCTTAAATGCGATAAGAATTGTAGCGTTAAGTCTCATTCTTGGGAACTTCGTGTTATCATATGTGATGTTTGGATTTGATCTTTTTTGGATTTAATTAAATCGCTGATGTGATTTTCATTAACAATTTTGATAGCTCTTATAATGTTTTTCTTAAAACTGCTACTTGCGACTATTGCAGTAAAAATTCTCTCGTAGTCCATAGAAAATATTCTGGTGAATTAATATGTACTAATTGTTTTACGAACAGGATTGAGAAAAATATTTCCCAGGCAATATCTAAATATAATATGCTAAAACCAAATGATAAAATCGTTGTTGGCATTTCTGGTGGAAAAGATTCTCTCTCTTTACTATATAACCTTAAACTTATTCAAGAAAATAGTTATCATTCGAATCCTATAATAGCTGTAACCATTGATGAAGGAATTAGAGACTATAGAAATAATAGTATAAAGAATGCAATTGAATTCTGTAAACAACATAAAATAGAGCATGAAATCGTTTCGTTTAAAGAGAAAACCGGTAAAACATTAGATGAAATAGTAGAATTGAAAAAGAGCGCAACCAAAAATACATACGCATGCAATTTTTGTGCTACGCTTAGAAGAAGAATTTTAAACGAAACCGCAAAAAACTTAGGCGCTGATGTCCTCGCAATGGGTCATAATTTAACAGATATAGCAGAAACATATTTAATGAATATTCTTTTTAAAAGATTTAAGCTAATTGCTAATCAATATCTTTATAAAGAAGAAAGTAAAGAAATAATGAAGTACTTCGTTAGGCGAATCACTCCGCTAATGAAAATTCCAGAAGAAGAAATATTCCTTTATGCAAACCTGAAAAAAATTAACTATTACCCTTCACATTGCCCCTACAGAGAGGAAGATCCAATTTTAAGGAAACGTGTTCTAAAATTCATTCAGGAATGCAAAAAATTCAGCCCCGAAATAGAATTCAATTTGCTCAACGGATTTTTGGAGATGTCTGAAATTTTTTCTAAACATTACATACCTGAATCCTATAATTCCTGCAAAAAATGTGGGTATCCGTGTGGTAAAACAAATATCTGTTTATACTGTAAATATCTAAGTGAGTTTCGTAACTAGTTTCATTTGACGAGTTTCTCGCCAAATATTTTCAAATTGTCATATTCTCTAATTTCTCCCCTAAAAAGCGGAATCTCGATTAAATTTTTTCCGAGTTCATCTCTAAAGACTTTCTGAATTTTTAGCAAATTACTAGCTTGCATCTTTCTTCTCGATCGGCAAAAATCACATAAATCATCTTCATCTTGATATAATTGGTTCACAACAATATTTGAAACAGGAATATTATATTTTAATAGTTCGTTTAAAAGGCGCCCCGTTTCTGAAATAGCCATTTCTTCTGGTATCATTACTACAACAAACGAATTTTTCATAGGGTTAGTAAGATCATCTCGTGCTCTAATGATTGAATCTTTTAATCTCTCTAAAACTTCTAAAGAATTATCTTTTTTTTTTCCCCCGCTTGTAAAAAGACTCTTCATCAATCCCATAAGATTTCCTAATTTTAATCTCATTTTCAATAATTTACCTATCCAACCTGACAATGTTTCTGGAAGGCTTAAAAATCTCAATGTATGACCCGTTGGTGCCGTGTCAAATATAACTAAATCGTAATCGTGATCAGTCTCTATAAATTCTAAAACCTTTAATAATGCGAAAGCTTCGTCTATCCCCGGAGGGCTCATCGAGGTAATATCTTGTAAATCTTCCATCATTGGCAGTCCGCCCATTATATCTGGCATCTCCGTTCCTTCTACCGGACTCATGATAGTTAAGCCTTTATATTCTGACATGTCCGCTTTAGGGTCTATTTCTAAAGCAGTTAAGCGTTCTACTCCGGGTATTTTTGTTGGTTCACCGGGAGGAAGTACTATCCCGAAACTGTCTCCTAAAGAATGAGCGGGGTCAGTACTGATAATTAAAGTGTTTCTTCCGTGCTCTGCTGTCCATATCGCAGAGCTAGAAGCGCAGGTTGTTTTCCCTACACCTCCCTTCCCACCAAACATTATTATTTTTAAACTTAATAACATTTCAGGTAAGTTCATATTTTCCATAATAATTCTTCTCGTTTATTCCTGTAACGCTCTTACATTTTTTTAATGAAGCGCTTAAAATAAAAACTATAAAAATCACTCTAATAAGTTAACTTAAATCGAAGATTCGCGACAATTCCACCGAAAGTGCTATATAACATTTCTCCTTCTTCAGTATCCGGAGAAATTATAATTACTTCAGTTCCCATCGTTTCTGCGATGGAACCAAGCTCTTCAATTATTAAAACAGCACCGCTTACATTAAAGGTGTTGGAACCGCAATCAGGACAACTCTCATCCTGAATAGACAATTCTAATTTATTTAGCTCCTGCTCCCTTGCTGTTCTAGATTCTTTGTAATTACAATTGGAACAAGTGATATTTACGTGATAGGTATCTAATTTTTCAGAAAGAATTAATTTATCTACAGCACCCATGCTTAAAGCTTTTTGCACTTCCTCAAGACCGTATGCGGCTAATCCAGTATCGTTTGAAATTTCCTTTAGAAATGATTGCATTACTTGTTTTTCTCTAATGTACTTTACATTAGCTATTTTATCTTTAATTTTTTCTATCAAAGCCCGGATTCCCTCAATTCCACCATAACCAAGATCCACAACATCCAAGATTTTTTCTCGTAATCGATAATCTAAGCTTTCATCGTTTACAAATTTTTCTTTAGAAGGCCCAGGTCCTCCTATGAAAATTCCTTGTAAGTCTTCCATACCTAAAAATAATTTGTTGACTTCATCAGAGA
>JAGXNP010000112.1 GCA_019894885.1 Promethearchaeota archaeon
CTTTATATTTCTCTTCTTCAGTCACTTTAAATTCACATCAGTATTTATTCAAATTAATAAATAGATTACATAATTTTCTGCAAATTTAGTTCTAATGCTGCCACTGGAAACTCAAGTTTGAAATTCAGCAAAACTTCTGGATGAATTTCACCAATTTCACCAATCTTAACATCCTTTATATATATATCTCCATAACGACCATTAAGATAACTAGGATTGCTCTCAGCCTTTATCTCATATTCATTAAATTTCCCTAATGCCATCATTATGAAATCTAAGGTCGATCTTATTTCTGTAAAATTTGCGTCCTCGTGATAGGATACTGCAGAGAGATGGACTTCTCGTTTAGCTCCTGTTTCTTCCTCTTTAGAGAGCAGAACGACATCTCCGACTTCAAATATTCTGATTGGTTTTTCTTCTGATCTATTAAAACGGATGTTTTCTAATAGATTAGGTAACAATAAAGTTCGGGTTGTGTTATATTCTTTTGACACTGGGTTAGCAATCTGAATTAAATCAGATTCATCGTATTCTTGCCTCATAAAATCATAATGCTTTTCTGAACTGGTTAAAATGAAATTGAGAACTTCCAGATATCCTGCTCCGATCATAATTGTTCGAGTTTTATTTGAAAATGTTTGAATTGGATGATACTTTCCAATGCATCCTTCTCGAATCGTTTTCGGTAAATTAAAATAGCCATAACCAATACCTACCTCTTCAGTAAGATCAACTGGATGCATGATGTCACCTCTAAAAGCAGGAATATAAACGTCTAGATAGCCTTGCTTCTTGGATTCTTCAGCATCTAATCTAACTTTTTGGAAACATTTAATCATTTCAGTTTTAGTTAAATTTAAACCAAGATAACTATTGATATAATCAATTTCTATTTCCCATTTATTTTGATCTAGATTGGGTGTTATTAGATCTTCTCCCCCTTCATATTTTACTTCTACGGTTTCGATCTTTGCTCCCATGTCAGATAAAGTTGTAGATAAAATATTTAAAGCCAGATTAACAGCGTTTAAATCTGTTCCAGTCAAATCTAAGAATAAATTTTTTGTTTCATCCGTTACAGTGGTTAGAATGCCATTTATTATAGGAGGAAATGAAAGAACTTCGTCATTACTATCAAAAATGATAGGATAAAGCTCTTTTCCTTCTAAAATGTTAGCGTACTCAATTCCTTTATCGTGGAGGAGTAATATTTCTTCTAAATTCATAGCGTATCCATCTCCATGCAAGGGTATAAAACTTACGGAATCTGGTTTAACAGCAGTATATCGATATGGAGGTTTTACCTTGTCTAAGTCGTGGACACCGATTGCGACTTTTTTTCTATCTCTACCTACTGCCCAGTGAAGGTGTTCTTGGATATTCATTAAAGTAGCAACTTCTTCTTCGTCTAAATCAATATTTCTAACGATACCACATACTATGAAAGGTCTCACTTTCTTTACGCTCGGATCTACGGTAACTACGATTTCGCTCCTTTGTAAATCGAAGGTTGGTGCTCCTAATTCGATTTCGTAGTATCCCTTTAATGTTCTTGCAATCCCTTCTGGACTTGAATAATCAGGTCTATTCGGATTGTATTCCACTTTTATTATTTGTTCCTCCTTGTCAATATCTTCTAAATCTAAACCTATCCATTGCAGATCGTATTCCAATTCTTCGATATTTAGTTTTTTCCCTACTAATTTTTCTAATCTTTCAAGTTTTAATTCTAGGGTTGGTATTATGTTTCACCTCACTTTAGTATGGTTGCTGTCTCAACCATTTAATAGGATTAATATATAAATCTCTAATGTCTTTTCGGCCATAGTACGGCATCGCTATTCGTTCAAGTCCTTGTCCCCATGCTAATACCCTCGTTGGATTCTTGATACCCCAAGGGGATGTTACTTCTGGTCTAAAAATACCTGAACCACCCATTTCTAGCCATTCTCCTAATTTATCATAATATACGGAGACTTCCATACTGGGTTCAGTATATGGAAAAAATCCAGGTCTTGTTACTATTTTTTTAAAGCCCATCTTCCTGTAAAACTCGGATAATAATCCTATCAAATCACTTAAGTTAACATTTTCATCGATAACAATACCCTCTACCTGCGTAAACTCTGCTAAATGAGATTTATCTAACTTTTCATTTCGGAATACTCTGTCTATACAGAATACTTTTATTGGAGTTTTATCGTTATCTTTATAGAATTGAGCTAATCTTCTCATAGTTGTCGAGGTCGTATGAGTTCTTAATACTATTTGCTTCGCTATGCTTTCGCTCCATTTATACCTCCAACCTAACGAACCAGAATCTCCTCCATTCTCATGGGTTGCTTTAACAGCCATCACCCTATCTCTGTCTGGAAGCCTTGCAACTTTTGGATTGTTTAAATAAAAAGTGTCTTGTAATTCGCGTGCAGGATGGTCTTGTGGTTGGAATAATGCGTCAAAATTAAAAAACGCACTTTCAACGATCGGACCTCTTATTTCAGTAAAACCCATTGAAATGAAGATTTCTCTAATTTTATTAATCAGATTTATAAGAGGATGTGTTTTTCCCGCTTTTAACGATGGACCTGGTTTTGTAATATCAAAAGGTTTTAGATTGTAATTCTTCCAAGTACCAGCACTAAGCATCTCTGGGGTTATTTTACTTACTTGTTCAAATTCCTCAATGTCAGATTTTTTAATTGATTTCCCCTTATTTGTAAGAAAAATAATGCGATGAGTTTTCTTTTCTTTTACAATTAACTTTCTTTTATTTAATAAATCTAAGTATTCTATTTCTTTTTTTGATAAAGTTGAATAATTCATAGTAGATTTCTTCTTGAACTTTAGTAAAAATTTCTCAATTTCCGTTTCAGGGAACTCTTCCAACACAAGAAAAATTTTATTTTCGCCAGAGGCTTTACTCTGCGCTACCCATCGGTTTTTCTTCATATTAGCAAGTCCCACATAAAAAATTTGCTTTTCTAGTTTCGATTTAACCTGTAAATCTTCAATATTAATTTCTTTTATGTTGGAATCTAATAAGATTTTAAGTAATTGACGTTCGGGTAAGCCTTTCTCTAAGTAATGATTTCCTTCTTCATTCAAAACTATCTGATTTACATCTTCTTCTCTAAACCCACCAAGGTTTTCTTCTATAAGATCATTAACTGCTGCCATAAGTACAATGTAGTCGATATCAAGGTCATTCGCTAATTCTGAAGCCAATAATTCCGTGTTTTTCTTCTTAAGTACTTCGAGAATTTCAATTACTTGTTTTTTTAGTTTAATAGTCATATCTCAAAATCAAAAATTATTTACTATTTAATATATTTTTTCTAAATCTCTAACATTTTTAAATCTTTCGTGAAGGATATCGTTTATAATTGTTCTTTCAAGAACTAGGAGGATATTTAGCAACCAAACACAGCTTTAAGTTAAAAAAAGACTAATATCTTCAAGTAAAATCCGCAGCCAAGAGAAATATTATAAATTCCTTGTATTATTCCCTTGGCAGAATAAAGCTTTTGAAATTAAATGAAACTCGATTGTAATTTTCAGTAATTAATCTTAATACTCCATAGAAACTCAAAATCTACACTTCTCAAGTAATCATTCAATTAATGATATAGTAGTATTACTAACTAAAAAATTTATCTACTCTAATTCTTCTCGAATAACCGTAGAACTTATTCTTTTGTTATTTTTATCTTTTAGAAGGGGAATAACGATTAGAATTAGTGGCCCTAATCCTTTTGCTTCTCTTTGTTCGCTTAATTTAACGGCATTTGAATAAGTTTCTTGACTTACAATTAAACCTTCGTACTCTGGATCTTGAGAATATCTAGCCATATCATCCCAATTTCTAATTTCAACAATGTTCACCCTATGAATGTCCGTGAAAGTGCTAATGAATGCTTTTAGTGTATTCTTTCTAGTATTATAATCTTCTAGCTTCGAAGGAGCCTTTTTATTTTTAAGCAAATCCTGAGATGTTAAGCCAATCTCTATTGTTTGGGATAAACTTAAAGCTATTTTTAATAAAAATTTATGTCCATTGTGAAGATGATCAAAAGTTCCGCCCATTCCAATTTTCTTTAAAATCTGGGAAACACCTAACTGATAAAAATTTAAACTTCGATTGTTTCCGTTAATTTGTTTTTGTTTTCTTCCAGTTTATCGTCTTTTTTCCCGGCTTTCTTTAGTTTAACGCTATAAATCTGATGTATTTCCATAGAATCATTACATTTATCGCAAGACCCCATAGACTTAAAAATGAAATCCCCATCCTCGTAATTCCTTACTATAATAGCACCACAAGATTTACATTTTAATATGGTTAAAGTCTGTCTTATTGGATCACTGGCACTTTTTTTCATTTGGAATATTGTGGTCCCTATACAAATGAAAGTGAAACCTATTATTAGGTTGGTAGTTTGATTAGGACCTCCGAGATATATAAAAAGAACTCCTATAGCGATGAGTCCAATCAAAAAAAGGTTTTTTAGAATGCTCTTTAAAGAACGTTTTTTCTTTAAAATTTCTTCATCGTCTTCTTCGTCAATCACGAATATCCGTCCGTTTTTTTATAGGTATCTTGTAAACTATACACTATAATAGAAAAGAATATAAGATTAAATAAATTTTGTTATTATGAAAACTTAATAGATTTAATATTTCAATTATACTTATTATTTAAAACAAAGAGATGTTAAATATGATTATACAAATAATGCAGCTTGGCCAAACGGAAACCGATCCTCTCGGAATAATTTTTAATTTGCTATGGTTTGCCCTTATATTTATGTCAATGTTTTATGGTACTAAACTCCAAGCGTGGCGCTCATCAAGAGAGATCGAATCTGGATTGGAAAAACTAAAAAAATGGGATGACGAGTGTAAACAGATTCTGCTTTCGAATTTTAGAAAATACGCTGACAAAAAAGAAACAGATAAGGATTTAATGCTCAAGATTGAAAACTTCTTGACTTTCATCGCCATTACACCAGTTGACCTTGATCCTTATGGAATAATTCCAAAAATTGACCATATCATTGATGTAAGGGATGAAAGATTCAAAGTAGAAATAGCAGGTTTAGCCCCAAATATTGAGCCAGGAACTAAAGAAGCTCAGAATTTAGAAAATGTTCTTGAAGCTACTATGGCCGTTGATTATGTTTATCGTCTAGTCAAACACTTCTTAATATTAGGAAAAAAATCTAAATCCTACATTATCTTAATGCAGATTTCCATGCAGATGAGCATGATTTTAGCGATGGCTAAATCGTACTACCACGCTACAAAAGCTTTTGCTGAAGGAAGTCCAATTGGAGACGCTCTTGGACCTTTAGTTGCGGGAAGTTTTGTAAGAGATGTCTCTAATAGCGACAGTATTGAAGCCATTGAAATCGCAAAGGATACTATCCTACAAGAGGTTCTTTTTGAAGATCGAACAATATATGTTGTACGAGCTAAGGGACCGGGAGGAACTGTTGGAAAACCAGGTACCGCAATTAAAAAATTAATTGAAGAACATGGAGAATCCATATCTCGGATAATAATGATCGATGCTGGTCTTAAATTTTCTGGAGATAAAACTGGGTCAATCGCAATCGGAGTTGGTGCTGCTATTGGAGGAATTGGAGTTGAAAAGTTTTATATTGAGGAATCATCAAGCAAAAAAGCTATTCCTATTGATGCCGTTATCTGTAGACAATCATTAGAAAATGCGATAACAACAATGTCGCGACCAATTACCAAAAGCGTTCATCCTATTGTAGAGAAAATTAAAATGGGGATCCGGATCCGTACTGCGAAAGGAGCAAAGGTTATCGTTGCCGGTATAGGAAATACCATCGGTATAGGAGTATAGTTCCCCTTTTTTTATAACGTGATTTAATAAAAATTCATACAAAACTATTTTTTATCAGTTCACTCAATCTTAGATTTAATTACTTTCAAATAAAAAGAAGTAATACTAATTATATCAAAAGTTAATTTTATTATAAAAATAGAGAGTGTGAGATATGAAAGTATTTTCAGATGAATGGACAGAAGCCTATGTGAAAAGTTTAAATGAAAATGCCAATTATAAAGCGGCAGCTTCTTGGTGGACAGGTGATTTCATATTCTTGGTTGAACCTAGTGGTAATCTGGATCATAAAATAACAATGTTTATTGGATTATATAAAGGAGATTGTACAGGCGCAAAAGTCCTAAAGGAGGGAGAAGAATACGAAATTTTACCCCCTAATTCTGAGCCAAGACCTTTAAAAGAAGGAGAGAAAATCGGCGCAGAATTTGTATTTTCAGGACAATACGATAATTGGGTAAAGGTTTTGAAGCAAGAACTCGATCCAATCCAGGGACTAATGGCCGGTAAATTTAAACTCGTAGGTAACATGGCGAAGGTCATGCGAGCAACGAAGGCCGCACAGGAACTAGTCGTTTCTACCACCATAATAGAAGGGACTGAATTTTACTAATTTAAACTACTCTTTTTTTTTAATCTTATATATTGTTATTTTTCTTTAATCTTTTCTTTAGAGAAATATCGTTTTACTCGAATAATTAATAACTGGACTATAGTTAATTTTAATAGTTACTTTAATCTGTTTTATAAATAACAAATCTAACATAAAAAAGTGATAAATTTGGGCTTAAACAAAAAAGAATATTTTATAAAAGATTTGGTTATTGATGATGAATACGGTGTAATCGATTCTAATGCGACTATCCAAGACGCAGCAAAAAAAATGAAAGAGTTAGGAGTGCCAGATTTAGTTGTAGTCGAAGAAAAGTCTGATAGAGTTCTCGGAGTCATAGCTGATTTTGATATCATTCAAAATGTTGTTGCTAAAGGAAGTGACCCAAAAGAAGAAAAAATAATTTCGACTATGTATAAGATTAAACCCGTGTCCCTTGATGATCCTGTGACTGAAGCTTTTGCGAGAATGCGAGATTTAAATGTCAATGTAGTACCAGTGGTAGAAAATGAGAAGTTAGTTGGAGTTTGCACTATACAGGATTGCTGGAGTTATATCCCTGATGAGAATTACGACGAGGTAGGCTTAATTCCTGTGTCTGATACGAGATCTGCGGAATTTTGGTTCGCAACAGTTTGTACAATTATTGCGTTTGTTTTAGGTGTAATTTTTCCGCTTATTGGAATCTATGGTTTCTTTTCGGGAAATCAAGCTGAACTACTTAGTTTATTTGGAACGGCGGAGATTAGAGGCGGAAGAGTCCTTTTTGGATTGTTTGAAGCGAGAGGTAATGATTTCCTTGTTCCTTTCGTGAATTTAATTAACAGAAACGGATTAATTTGGCTAACAATTGTGATCTTTAGTATTCTGATACTTATCTTCGGCATCCTTGCGCTTTTTTCAATAATTTTCTCGAGTTATTCTGGCGTGCGTAATGTTCAAACTGGATTTCTGACACAGTTTTTATTACCTATCTTATTTATTGTGTTTTTAATTATTAACTGGATTCTATTAGGTATCGCGTTTGCAATCGCTGTTCCATCTCCGAATGTAATCGTTGATGGAGTAGGCTTGACAATATCTATAATATCTATGAGTTTAGTGCTAGCAGCAATTTATCGGGATTATTTTTTTCGTCAAAAAGAATCTAGTAACGAGGTGCCTAGATAAAAGTGCCTCGTGGTGGTGGTGGCGGTTTTAGAGGTGGAGGGTTTAGTGGAGGTGGATTTCGAGGAGGAGGTTTTCGCGGTGGTTCAACAAGTTTCCGAATGGGTGGTTCAAGACCCTCAGGAACACCCTTTGGAAGAACTGGGGCAACGCGAGTAACCTCAAGAGCACCTAGCGGACCTTACCGTCATAATTACTATAGACCCCGCAGGAGATACTACGGGTATGGGTATCGACCATGGTATAGACACTGGTGGTATAACCCATGGTGGGCTGGACGATGGTATAGGCCTTGGTATTATTCCCCTGTCTATGTTGGAGGCGGTGTAACGATAGCAATTATCTTAGGACTAATACTGTTACCTCTTTTTGGAGTAGCAATGTGGTTTCCTTTTAGCAATTCAGATGTAAATGGTACTGTGAATTATCGATCTACTGAAACCCTATACTTTAACGAATATTGGTACGAATATGAAGATATGAAAGATGGAAGTGATATAACATATCAAATTCAATCATCACCTAGCTTAATAAGCTTTGCTATATGGGATCAACCTTTTGAATCTCTACCTACTACTACGAAAGTTGGGAGCGATTCTGATCAGCTTGATCTCCTAACCAATCAATATGAATATGTTGGATATTATTTAAAACCAGGATCAACAATAAACTATGATTTTAACGCGTCAGGACAAGTTGATTTCTTTATAGCAAGTGGTCAAGCTCTTTACGAGTGGAATCAAGGTGGTAGTCCTTCTTTTTATATCGATGAATACGATGTGCTATCAGGAACTGGAGTATATAATGTGTTATCAGCGAGAGATTATTATGTTGTTTGGTATAACGAAGGAGTATCTACAGTTGTGGTTAATTTCACAATTGACTACTCTGCCGTGAATGTGATTGACATATCAGGAGCTGATTTTTTTATTGAAGGAGTGGATTCAATCTCTCAAAACACATTTTCCGTAACAAGAGATGGAACATGGTATTTCTTTGTTTATTTTGATCCAATGCTCTCTCCAGAAGAAACAACAGATATTACTTTTGATGTGACCTATGATACAGGAATTACATCTACTGATCGGTGGATAGATATTCAACCAATATTAATTGCTATCATAGTTGTTGTTGGAATCGTGGTTGTCGTTGCTCTCCTTGCCAGAAGAGGACAGAAGAAATTAAAATCAAAACCCTCTTCTAAAGTAGCCCCCGTAAAATCAGCTCTAAAAAAACCTATTAAATCAGAAACTAACTGCATTCGTTGTGGAAATTCAATCCGACCCGATGCTCATTTTTGCCCGAGCTGTGGAGGTAAAGTTGAAGGAAGGAACATTAAGGAACCAACCATAGTAACTCCGGCAGAATCGAAAACATGTTCATTTTGTCATAGCAAATTAACACAGGACGACAAATATTGTAAATGGTGTGGAACAGAAATAGAGGGCGCAAAATCATAATCACGATATAATACTTACTGCTTTCAAAAAACCCAAACCAAAATTCTTAAATTTTTACTTTTTTTTCTTTACTTTAAAACAGCCATTTAGAAGTAACAAACAAAATAAAATGCTTCGATTATTTTTAAGACTTTACTTTAAATCAAAACTAAAAAGACTCTTCTCTTATATCTGTCTTGTAATCATCCTCGTGTTTGTAATAGTGATTGTTGAAAATCGATTTGATATTCATCCATTTACTTATATAACTATTTTTATTAGCTATGTTTTCTCCTTATTTCTCTATTTAGAAGTCAAAGAAAAAAAGATTTGTATTATTTCAGACACAAAGTTAAATCAAAAGAAGTATTACGATGAAACTGGTTTGGAAGCATTTGGACAAATGAAGTTAAAGGCGGGTTATCGTGAATGGTTAATACTTACAATCACCGAAAATAATCACGAGATACTAAAAGTACAATCTTTTCTTAGTAATATTGGCAACTATTGCTTCTATTGCTATTTCAGTATTATTCTAATCTTTATAATAACTGTTTTTTCTAGCATATACTTAAATTTATTGCAGACAATTATAGTAATTTTGGTTGTATTTATTTCTATAATAACAATTTGCATAATAGGAGAAAGAAGAACTACTAATATGAGGTACAAACAACTAGATTCTGAGATAAAACGAATTCTATTTGAAGAAGAAACGGGTTATAGTCCATTAGTTAAGGGTAAATATACATTTAAATATAAAGCTTGGCTAGAATCAAGCGAAGAGAAAATGCGAACAGTTCCTTATCGTAATTAGAAAGATCTAATTTATTTAAAACGCTTAACTTATTAATTTAAGTTATTTATCAAATTCTCATTAGAATTTCTTCGAGTTTTTCATATGAGCTCCATAAATAAAAGTATCACTGAATTAAGAAGAAAAAAAGTATTCTTCTTTGATTTGGATGGGACACTTTATTTAGGAAATAAACTCTTTGATGGAGTGATTGAAATAATAGAAGCTCTTAAAG
>JAGXNP010000113.1 GCA_019894885.1 Promethearchaeota archaeon
GTTAAATAAGTTGTTGGAATTAAGAACTCCGGGCTAAATATTAATGCAATCGGAGTAGTTATCACAAATCCGAACAAGGAAACATAAGTCATAATCCAAATAGAGCTTGGTTGGTAAAATTCAGGATTTTCACGAGTTTTATTTAAGAAAAAGCGCGAAATAACCGTATAAGTGGCGTATCCCAATGCCGCTAATAATATCATAATATCTCCAAGAATTCGATTTTTCACATTTACATTCGGAGAAAACCCTACAACAATAACTACTGCTGAGAATGCTAATAGCGAGCCAACCATCTTTCCCCATGCAAATCGCTCCGTTTTTAAGAAAGAACTTGAAATGATTACGACCCAAACTGCATTTGTTGCGACCATTATACTGGCATCGCTCGCACTGGTAAGAAGTTCTCCTATTAAATAACCCGCTTGATAGATCGTCACCGATAACAATCCCATTAACGCTAAAATCTTCCAGTTCTTTTTTGCAAATTGCCAGTTTAAAGTTCCTTCCTTGAATCTAAGAATAAGAAAAAAACAAATAACAGCTAGGAAATACCGAATCACCGCAATCATGAATGGAGGGATAGTAGCTCCGCCAACTTCCTCTGAGACTAACCATCGCCCTAATGGCCACGTACCTCCCCAGATAATCGTAGTTAAGATCAATAACACATATGCTATGATTTCCTGTTTTCTCTTATCACCAATGGTCGAATCCACTATTTTATCACTCGTCAATGTGATAGTTTATAATGTGTGATCCTAAAATAATAATTATGGTAGCAAAAATAGTAGAAGATTTTTACATTAGAAAGAGATCAAAATTCATGGGAACCTTTGACGAACATTTAGCTGTCGTAAATGAGGAACTTTACAAGAAATTTGATAACAAGAAGTCCGAAGAACTGATTAGCCAAATGAAGGTGGAATTCGAGAAGATTTTACCTAATATTCCCTATATTGGTGGACAAAAGAACCCTACCACTCTAGTCCTTGTTAAATGCATGTCTGATCTAGCAATTTTTCGAATATTAGAGAAAGCAGGTTTTTCATTTCGAGAGATTGGAGAATTTCACTATAATTATGTAATAGCGGCCCATAAACTTAGAAAAGAAGCTTTAGAAAAGGCGGGAAGAGACCCATCCCAATATCCTTTCGATCCCGTGTACATAAACTACCAGAAAAAATTAACTGAAGAAACCCAAATGAAGCTCTATCCAGACGATTGGGTAATGGATTTCGTAGAGGGGGGAGATGGAAAAAATTTTGAATGGGGTTGGGACATAACGGAGTGCGGAGTTCAAAAAGCGTATAAAAAGTTAGGCGAGGAGAAATACCTTCCATTTATATGTCTAGGAGATTATTACGAAGCGGAAGCCTTAGGATTTGGTTTTTCCCGCGACCAAACGCTTGGATTTGGCGCTCCGCTCTGCACCCATAGATTCGTAAAAGATTACAAAACACCTCGCGCATGGCCTCCGGATGATCTAGAGGAGTTTAATACTGAATTTTTTCAAGAAAAATAATATTATAAAGCACCTCAATTTATTTTTCATTATTTGTATGACATTAGTTCTGTGAAAACCTTGATATAATACTTCCCCTTGAAATACCAAAGGGTATTATTTTTTTTTGATTAAGCTCAATTGTTTAATGAGGAGTGATACGCAAATCTTTATGCGTTTTTCATATTACTTGATTATTCATCAAAGCTCATTAAACATTGAATTCCACCAATTATTACAAACACAGAGTGAGGGAAAGGGATTGGATATAATACAATTAAAACGATGTTATAGGAAGTATAATATGGAACATAATAAGTAAAATATTCAAGAAAAAAATTCAATGCTGATATAAAAACGATGGAAATCGGTATTGAAAGTAGGATAACCGCACCACCCATTTTTATCTTTTTTACTCCTATTTTTGTTCCTATTAGTGAAATTGCTCCAGTAAGTAATAAAAGTGAAAAAATTACAGGCATTGTTGGAGATAAGAGCAAGAGATATATGCTACCGTCGAGGAGATATAAAAATACTCCAATACCACTAAGAATTAACCCTGCTTTTTTTTTTGAGTTCATTTTTTTTAAAAAACCTCTTTAAATTTTCTTCTAAGTGATAGTTAATTTTACATGAATACTTATCTGAGCTTATTAAGCATAGAATTCCGCCAATTATTACAAATACCGAGTGGGGGAGAGGGATTGGTACGAATACATATGTAATGAAATATAAGTAAAAATGCCAGTAGGGATTGAACATAAGTCCAATAAGGAAAACTTTTTTTTTCTTCTTGATTCCAATTACTTAGCTCCATGATGGATATTTCTTATATTAATGTTAAAAATTCATCTAATTTAAATCTAAATGGTTTAAAATAATTCATAATAAAAATAGCATTTTTAACATTCCTCTATTTATAAAAAAAGAGGGTAATATTCGTGAAAGTGTGCTTTCACGATTTATTTTAATATTGTAGATTTAATGCCTCTAATGCAATCTTGTTTTTTAATTTGATAATACGGACATTTTTTATAAATAAAAAATATAAATTGTTTGTAATTTTCACTTGGATAACAGTAAAACCTTAAAAATTGAATAAAAATATGTTTTTTCAGTTAGACCTTTTAACACTAACGATTCTCCTAGTGGTGCTTGCTGCAATAGGTACATCGATTATTTTATTCATAACCGGGACTTACATGATGCAAATGTATGCAAAATCGAAAACTTGGGATGATTCCTATAAATTAGCCTTGGTAATAAATCTAATATGGTTGGTTTCAAGCCTGACTGTAAGCATTCTAATCAGTATTATTGTTGGAGATAGTGCCTTAATCGATATCCTTAGGTTTGGGATTAATACGATAGTTGGAATTATTGTTGTTAAGAAATTTTATAAGAAGACCTCTGGAGAATCGGTTCATTTTGTTCTAGTGCTTCAGATTATTCTATTCATAATTGCAATAATATTTGGATATATATTCAACGGAATAATCGCACTTGTTGTATTAGGGTAACCTTTTTTTTTAAGCATACATATAGGTTTTTCGATTAAAAAGTAAGTTTTTTTTCTTCTCTAATTGAAGCTCCGACAAAAAAAGAATTATTCTATTATTATATATAGTGTTTTAGATTAGCGCTTCAACTTTTTTATTATCAGCGAATCAAAATCCGACTCATTTATCTGTTTTTTATTAGAGTTATTTTTCCCTTTTGTCTTAGGACATATTAGAAAACCCGCAGAGATGCTTAAGTTTTTAAATAAGTTTCATGACTATTAATGTAGTTTAATATAATATTCAAATATTAAATTGAGGAGACGTATGTTTCTTAACTATAATAGTGAAAATCTGCAAAAGGAAGAATTTCAACACCACTTGTTATGGTTTGAAACGGAATTTGACGAGATATTTCAAAATAAATCCGAAAATCTCTCCGAATTTGAAAAAGATTTAGCAAACTCACTCCTTAATAAGTTATCTGAGTCAATAAACCAATGTCAAGATGAAAAACTTCTCTATGATCTAGTTATAACTTTAAATAATATAGAGAAAAAGCATCCTAAGCTGTTTTAATTTAATATTACTTACTTAAAGTGTTTTTTTTAAAGGAATACTTTTTTTTTAAAAAGGTTTAATATTTTATCTTTATAAATTTATATAAGTAACTTACATTTAATTTAACAAAAGGCTTTGATTAACATGGCACTAGATGAAATTAAAAACAACGAAGTTATTGAGCTTGTTAATAAATATTTGGCTGAGCAAGATAATGATAAAGCGTTATCGGCCGTAAATAAGTTGTTGGATAGAGATCCTTCGAGCGATCAAGCTTGGTTATACTTAGGTATTGTTAACCGACGTATGGGAAGATTAGAAGTTGCTATTAAGAGTTTTGAAACAGCTATAGAATTAAACAACACTCTTATAGAAGCATGGGGGCTACTTACGATTACTTTTTTAGATAAAGGGAAACTCGAAAAAGCGAAAGAAACCATGAAAAATGCTACTGAACAAAATCCTACTGACGAAAAAATAAAGTTTTATCAAAATAATTTAATTCGTGTCTATGAAAAATTTGGACCCTTCTTCTAAGATGTATTTTAACAAAATTACCTGTAAATTTTCTAAATTTTAGCTAATATTAATAGTGAAAACTTAGAGTGTTTTGTGGCAGTAAGAAATAAATATATTTGAGAGAGATAAGTACGAATATCGATGACATTTAAGGGAAAAACTACGATTGAAGGAAGAATTGTTGAAATTAGGGGGGGTGAAAAGCGCATTTCTCGAGCCTACACTTATGGATATATGTCGTTAACCGTTCGAGTGGGTATAGAAATGTATTCTGTATTAGTTAGTGCCTCAAAAATAAATTCCTATGGATTTTTACCTCGTATTGGGTATTATATTCGAGCGGAAGGAATAAAATCGCCTTCTCAAGACGGTTACCATGATTTCTCAATGAGTCATCTTTCATCCCTCGAGCATATCGAACCTCGAAAGTAATGCTGAAATCACTTAAAAATTAAGTTTTTACTTGTAAAACCTTTTTACCGTTAGCATTAACCAATTCTAATGTTTCTATCTCCTTGAAATTAGATTTAAAATAACTTTTTTTTGTTTCTGAACCTAACAATGACGGACTACGCACTTTCATGAGTTTCTTGACGAAAAAATACTTATCAAAATAAGAACCTATTGCCCAAATAACAAGTATTCGTGAATTCCTGTTTTGCACCTGAAGACACCATTTATCTTTACATCTAAGTGAACAAAATTGATGTCTTTTGCTTTTTTGTGCTAAATTCACATGCTCTACAATTTTTTTTTCAGAGCCCTTGAATGATTCACCACAGTACTCACATATCATCATGGATACTAAGAAAACGCGTTATTGAAAGTTTTTTCCTTTTAATTATTTAGTATAATAGCGATATTTAAAAGAAAAAACACAATATACAATTTCTGATAAAGATTTTTAAATACTGCTAATCATAATTTTTTTTCCTATATCCATACCGATGTGGATATACATTAAAATAAAGTAATTAGAATAAATGAACACATTAGACTTTTTCTTTAAATACATTCATATCTTTTGATATTACAAATAATTTTGAGTAGTTAAATTTCTAAAATTACGAGGTGTTAAGAAATTTACAAACAAAAGATTGATCAAAATATTAATTTAAGCTATATCTATGAAGAAAATCTCCAACCAAACAGAAATTTATCCTCAATGAGAGATTTTCTAATGCCTAGCTGCCTTGATTCGGTTAATTGGGATAAAATGGTGAAAAAATACGCTAAAAAGAGGTTGATAACTTGAAAAAAAATCGAAATATAGAATGGGGGAGTTATCGACACCCAGAATTTTTGCAATCGCTAAATATAAGTGTGAACGAACTAAAATTCATAAAGTTGTTTTTAAAGGGTGGAAGTGTAGCAATGGTAAACGAAGTGCTGAGAGAACGTAAAAGTAAACAATATTCATTTCATAAAGAAGATTTCTCAAATCGATTTCACAAACCCAAAAAAATAAAAGCCTAAATCATAAAACCTTTTTTTGAGTTCTTTACTTCTTTGATTTGAATGAAATTAAACAATTCAATCTAATCTTATTACGAATTCATAATCAAGGTTATTTTTACTCCTTGTTTCAATAATTTCTCCAAATATCAACATTTTTTTAGCATTAATCTTATGCAATACAGGATCGTTCTCCCATAAGTGGGTTTGTTTCCTCACAAGAATTTTCGACCATCTATTAGCGTGATCGTCTAATGGTTGAAGATAATATTTATATCCACCAGATTTGGTTCCCTTTCCTGCTATTTCAGCAAAAATTATCCCACTAATTTCATCCATTTATTAAATTTTCTTAAGTTATTATTAAAATTGAAGAAAAAATAGCAATTAATAAATTTAATTAGTTGTTTGTTTGATAGTTGCTTCAAATCTTTGAGCAGACACTCCAATTCTCTCAGTTTTTCGCTTTTGACGATTTTTTCGTTTCTCTTCCATAGTGTAATCTATTACATATTTCATTACCCCCCCAATCGAAAATCCCGCTTTACGATCAGCTTCTTGAATTTGTTTAAGAAAGTTTACAATAATTGCGTCTGGAATTGGTCGTTTAAAGGTATAAGGAACGACATTTAGAGCTAATTCAAGTTTTGCAAGCTCTTGCTCATTCATTTTGGATCTGAATTTGCATTTCCAAGGCCAAGTATGGTCTTCCATTTTTTCGCTATAATCAAATGAACCTGGGACTATATACATTGGGGCTGGACGCCATTGAATGGGTAACGATTTTCCTTTATCGCTTTTATCTAAGGATTTTTCAAATGAAAAATGTTCAATCGTGTTAACGATACTCTTACAATTATTAGTTTCCGTTTCGAGACCACTAAATCCAACTACTAACATTGCTATTACATTTATCCCGGCTCGAGTTAAATTTTCGATTGTCTTCAAGTTCTGGTTAACGCTCGTCCCTTTGTTCATTTCTTTTAGCTCTATATCGGAAAAAGCTTCAAAACCAACCCATGCGTCCTCAAACCCAGCTAATTTCGCTTTTTTAGCAAGTTCTGGGGTGATATTTGCTCTAAAGTGGGTACCAAATTTAATATTTATTTTTTTTTCAATTAGGGCATCGCATAACTTTTCGAAATAGTCCAAATCATCGTTTATCAATGATTCTCCAAATAGCATGAATCTTGGTTTATATTTTTGTACGATTTCTTCTACATCCAGAATTACATTTTCAATTGAGCGCGTTCTGAATCGAGGTCCAAAGAGACTCCACTCTGCACAGAACTTACACCGATTAGTACATCCGCGCGATCTATATGTTGAAGCGATTTGATAATATGTGTCCAGCGGAATATCGGTATAGTCGGGTGTCGGTAGCAAATCTAAATTGATCTGTTCTCCCTTAGTAAACTGAATTAAACCGCTCTCGTTTATGCTCATAACTCCTTTAATTCCTTTTAAATCAATTCCACGGGCAAAATCCAATAATGGTCTCTCACCTTCTCCAATCACTAATCCATCACAAATACCCTTGTAGAGGAATATTTTAAATGCATCAAAAGATTGCGTGATGGTGGGACCGCCCCAAATTATTTTACATTCGGGATTGTGTAACTTTAGGTAGCATGATGAAATAACCGTTTCAGAAATATTTAGATAATTTAGTGAGAAACCAAGAGTTTCAAACTCTTTTAAACCCTCCAGAACTGTATTTTTAGAATAATCTATCATGCTTTCAAAACGCTTTTTTGTTGTCTCGGGATTTTCGAACATCCTCGAGGAATAGTCATTTAAAATATCTGGATACAAGCCATCACTTAATTTTATACCCCGATTATTTAATATATCGTTTACAATAGGGAGTAATAGCGGTAAATCTTGATGGTTCACGATAAAATCGGTTAGGTTCAATTGGATAAGAGGATCGAACACAACTTTAGGTAGGGTGTAATTAGTAGTTCTAAAATTAAATACCTTCACTGGAATTGAATCTTGTTTGAGAAATGCTTGTAAACAGGCAAGGCCGAGTGGGATCAAGCGATCATTGATACACGATACTTTTACTAATGCAATTGTCATAATATTTATTTTCACTTTATCTTTGATTTTTTTTTAGTTTACACCCAAAATGAGTAGATATATAAAAAGGAAAAATTAAGGCTATGTGAAAAATCGAAGGGAAGCAAATGAAAAAAAAAAAATTAATAGAATTGGATTGAAGAATTGCAGAAGAAATCTTTATACTACCTAAGTCACTAACGAAATTTACAAAGAGTGAAAAACCGAAAAACGAAGACAATAGAACATTCGAGACCAAAAAAATGATGTAGCAAACACTACTGTAGAAGAGAATTCTCCCCAGGCGCTTCAAAAAGAGACTATTAAGTTTTTCTAGACCAAGGATCTGGTACAAATTTAACTTTTGTTTAGTTATCATCAAAAAGGAAAAAAATAAATAAAATTTTATTTTTTTAAGATTCGCTTCTGGACTACATAGTGAGTTCTTAGCGGGGAGCTATGGGGAAAGATCGACTTAATTGCCCGGTCGTTGTTTGCCCATATCGTAGTGCCTTCGAAGTAATTATACCCGTACACAGCAGAAGATAAAGTTTTTCCAATGTTGTGAAGTGCAGAGAAAATTCCTTTTCCAGCGTATTCCTTTTTAATAATTACTGTGTCAACGTTCATGTGCGTAAGCAATTCTCCAACCCACAACTGAAAAAGGTTAGGTTGAGCCATCAATAATCCAACGAGTTCCCCAGAGCGTCTATCAAACGCAAATATGGCCGTAGAGACAATGTTCTCTAGATTGGCTGCGTTCCAAGTGTCTAAAAAGCTGGGCATGTCTGCGAAAGTTTGAGGATCAAAATTAGGATTCATGATTTTAACTTTTTTACCGGCTTGATAGTAAGCATCCATCATCTCGTCGAATCGATGTTTCCCACCAGGTGCGTCAGCTAAGACTGAGTAAAAAGACTGCTGTGCTAAATTCATTATTTGCTCTTTCAACGCTTTTATTTCTGTGAGCGGTAAAAAGCGAAGCATAATATCTTCGTCCAATTCTTTTCCTTTCTCCCAAACTTTCACAAACGCGTCTACACACGAGTATTTTGCGTCTGGTTTATATCCTAATTCTTTTAAATAAGCTAGAACATTTGACCCCGGATCGTTAAAGGTAACTCCGCTCATCATGGGACAAGCAAATCCTTCAGTTTGAAATCCCAACCCTCCAACCGTTTTAGGATAATTTACGGGACCTCGAAGTTTTCTAAATTTGTTTGCTCTCACGAACTTCTCGCATTCTTTCATAAGCGATTTAGACGCTTCGAAATTTTGAGCGTTCAACCACCCAAAAGTCGGACATGACATTCCGTAACTTTTATACTCCCTGTCTATTTGACAAATTACGAATCCCGTTAAGATTCCGTTCTGAGTAGTATAAAAAAATCTAATTTTATAGTCTGGGTTCGAAAATTTCTCTGCTAGATAATCTGCAAGTTCTAAGACAACCACGAGTTTTAGTCTTTCATCAGGAACGTACAAAAGCTCAGTTAAGACGAATTGAATTTCCGATATATTTCGTGTCGAAGCGATAGTAAGTTCTTTTGCAATTGGTTTTTCTAAACTAATTTCCATTTTCATCATTTTTTTAATTTTTAATTTTTAATATGTTAATATCCTCCGAAGAAGAATATATTTAAAGGAAAAAATCAAAATTCACTAACTTTATATCTCATTCCACTAAATTCAAAAAAAATTAGGAAAATCCAAAGATTAGAGCTGCAAAACTACTTAAAGTGAAAGCGATGCATAAAGAAATTATTGCTTTGTATCTGAATTCTTTCTTGTTTTTAGTAATAAATTCATCTAGTTTTCTTTTTTTCTCTACGTCATATCCAATAAGAAGACGCCGTGAAGCTTTTGTTCTTCCCACATAGGCTAGCCTCGCTCCCGCTCTCTTATGGGCGCTATTAAAAATATCTTCTGGAGAAATTAAATAAGCGATTACGAGATAAAATCCAGAAGGGAAAATTAGTAAGAGATATGCTGGATAAAATGGTATTGCTGGAGAAGACATAACTGTAGAATAAAATATAACAAGTGCTATAAGTGTAACCAGAAAATTGTTTAAAGCAAGCGTACTAACTAAATAGAAACTAAATGGGTTCCGTGCTTTCCAGAAAAATATTACTACAGACCCGAAAAGTAACACAATAACTAGGTATGTTAAAGATGTTATTAGATTGCGTATAAGAAAGATTGCAGTCAGGGCCATACACGCCGTAAAAAGAAATGTACTAATTATTTCGAATACTTCATGTTTGTCTTTTGGTGAGTCATTCATATTTTTCAACTATCGAATTCGATATATAAATGTTGTTAGTTAAGTTATATGTTAATTTGTAGATTTAATATATTCACTAAATCTTGACCTACAGGAAGTAAAGCAGCTTCTGGAACTCTACCATCGAAATAATTAAAAACAACATAAT
>JAGXNP010000114.1 GCA_019894885.1 Promethearchaeota archaeon
TATTTGGAAATCGTATCTACACGAGAGAATTTGTTGTGATAAATAAATCAGATTTAATGAAAACTCCAGTTCCCCCTGATAAGATAACAGAAGCAATTGGTCACGAACATTGGGTTATGATCTCAGCTAAAAATAAAGAAAATATTAACACTCTTAAGCATAATATCTTCATGGAGCTGAATTTAATACGAGTGTTTTTAAAACCGCCACGAGAGGAGGCTGATATGGATGAGCCAATAATTCTCCACCGTGGCGATACAATAGAGAATCTCTGTCGTAAAATTCACAAACGATTCATAACCGATTATCGCTATTCGTTAGTATGGGGTAAATCTGCTAAACACCCTGGTCAAAAATATGATAACCTAAATCATGTAATTGAGGATGGCGACATAATTTCGATTTATCTGAAGCGATAATTTTTTTAAAAAGAATTTATAAAACCTAAGAGTAAAAAATCCTATATAATTCATCATAAATCTCCGCAAGTTTGGAGATTCTATATGGATCGTTTTCTTGTAATGATTGAAGGAGATAAGAATTTAAACCTTGAGGATTTTTAATCCAATCCAGAAAACCTTCCACCTCCGCTTTGAGATATGGATCAATTGAAGGTTGCACCATTCCACGGCTTTTATCGGCCAATTCACTATCATCGGAAACATCTATTTCAGTCTTAATAAATTGTGATTTTGATCCTTCTCTCATCATTGCTGCGGCCCTTGCTATAGCTGGGTATGCCATATGCATCCATCCCTTTGCTTTTGGTTTAATGTGAGCTATTAGATACATATCAGTTCCAGGTATGGATGAACCAACTAAGTGTCCCTTTTTCTGTCTGTTAGTAGCTATAAATCTTTCTGGTTCCATTTGAAGAACTGAATATCGATTGTGATCCATATTCACAAATTGAGCGTTACCGCTACCCCAAATAGCTAATACTCCTTTAACATCTTTTGATACATTCCAGCTGCCAGTTGAGTGAAGAATTTTTGCTTTATTATTAAACACAACTACTTCCGCCGCGTCTGAATAATGTTTTTGTAAGTTTTTTACAATTGATTTATAATTGACTATAACCTTACACCAATCTAAGATAATTGTATTTTACTCATTAAATTAATCCATTTATCGATTTGTTCTACTAATTCGAATTTCTCTTTAGAGCCTAATCCTACATTCGGTTCTACCCGTTGATAAAGGTTAACATATCTACTCATTTCCCACAAAACATTTGAATGCAAAATCATACTCTTAATATAATCTCGGGCAATTTCAAGTGCCCTTCCTATGGACTTAATATCATAATCTTTATCTACTATATCTTTAATAACAAGAAGAATGTCTAGAGAATTACTCGTTGGAATGATTGGGAGTGTTTTTACTTCTACTACAGGTCGTTTCATGCTTCTAATCTTGAATACCTCTTGTTCTCCCCTAAATTCCTTAACTCTAATAGGTTCTTTCTCAGCTTCTTTTGGTTGATAAATTTTACTTTTTACTTGAACAACCGATGTCTCCAACTCAATTTTTGTTCTTCTCCTAAAATTCTCCGGCCAATCGACAAGAGAATTCATCCTTGGTTCAGCAGAGAGAAATATTGATTCCTTTGGCATTTTTTCATTTCTTCTCTCAACTTTCTGAACATTAGAAGAACTTATTTCTAATCTAAACCTTAAAGCAGCATTTATTAATATTGAGAACAAATACATAGGGTCGTAATCTATCGTAGAATAAACCCTTTTAAGTTTCAATACTAATTCTTCAATGTACTGTAAATTCTGGTGAGAAAAGCATTGCTCTAAATGTTTTTTAGAGTCAAATGTAATTTGGTTTAATCCTGCGGTCAGGCTTAAGTAATTAGTTTTCATTTCATTTTCCATTTCGGAAGAAACCAAGATTTGATTATAAGAATCCCAATGTGTACTCAAAAGGATTGGTCCTGTTTTGTCTACTTGAAAAGATTGTGGATTTCTCAATGTTTCCATAAACTCTAAGATAATATCCTTATAAGGTATGAATAGATTTCTCATAAGAGTTCCTTGAATAAACGTACGCGTGTTTTCAGATTTAAAGGATAAATCTATGGGCAACATAAAAAGATTCTCGCTTACGATTACATCACGATCGTTTTCTAAAGTTACATTTTTTGAGGTCGAAAGATGATCGTATACGAAATCTGAAAGTACTAACCCCGTCAATTGTCGATTATCAGTAATATATCTTCCGCTTTGAAGTTCAAATTTAGTGTAATAATATCCTAAACCAAAAAGATAATATAGAGTCCCTTTTTCTATTTGAACAGAGCAATCAGCACCACTGAAAAAAATAACAAGGTCTTGAGATATTTTCGACACATTGTGGTTAGAATAGCTTCCCAAACTCGGATATCCAAGCAGATTACTCCAACTTGGAATGACAAAAAAAGTATAATTTTCCAAAATATTTGGTTCCGCTCTAATGGTGGCCATACAGAATACAATTACGAGTTTTTATTTACGATCCTATTAAAATAATATAAAAATCAATAGAGTATTAATTTCTTTATACAAATTTGGATATACTACTTATTATATAATCTCATCATCTTTATTTAAGTTTCTATTGGATTTTTATAAATATTTACGATGTGTACTCAATTAATGGACTCCCATTTATTAATCAATCCTCTTTGAAATAATGATAATATATATCTAAATCTAAAATTAGAAAGTGAAAATGTCAAATATAGAAGTTAAAAAAAATTTTCAAGATTTTGGAAGAAATTTTCAAATAGTAGCCATTCTGACTATTATAAGCATAACAACTGGAATTACTGGATTTATCGCGTTGATTTTCATCTTTATTTCTCTTGGTAATATTAAAAAGATAAACCTTCAGTTAAACAATGTTTCTTTAGAAGAATTCCGTTCGAAGTATATTAGAGGATTTATTTCGGGATTAGTGGGATTTATTATATTAGTTACTGGAGGTGTGAATCTTGTATTTTATTTCTTTTTCATGCCTTTCTCTATTCATGGCTGGGTCACGCTTTCGCTAGCAATAATTCTCTTAACCGCTGGTTTAATCTTTATTTTTGTCGGTTTTGCTTCAGAAATTAAAGCTTGGAAAAATTTGAAGGTTTTCTTTGAAAACAATAGCAATTTATTCCCAAGTAACTTATCCAGCGAATTAATTGATGGATGTGATAAATTAAGGAAGGGTACAATATTGAGCGCGTTTGGATTCTTGGTAATTCCTGGAATCATAGGTTTTATATTTCAAATTATTGGGTTCTTTAAATTAGCAAAACTAAACACATTAAGTACTTTTGACGCCCCAAAAGAATCAAGACCAGTAGAACACGCTTATGTTCCTAAAGCAGTGAGTGATTTTGAAATTTCCATTAATTTTTGTCCAAATTGTGGAGCCAGATTATCTGGTATAGGAAAATTCTGTGCTTTATGCGGTTCAGAAATCAATTAATTTCATTTTTTTTGTTATTTTTATTTTTACTTTTAGTGACCTCTCTCTCCCTCTGTTATATTTAAAATCCAACGAAATTTCTTCTCTTTATCGTCTCAATGATAAAATCATCAATTCTAATATCGCTTCTTTTACGGCTGAATGTTCGAATCATTTTTAGGAGTTGTGCTAAAACTATGAATTCAAATTTAGTCCATTTCATAGCAAATGGTTTCTTAGTTGGTTCAATAGTTTTGTAAGGAACAGGTTTTTCCTTCATAGATTTATCCTTGTTGTAAATATATTTCTTAAATGGTTCTTCTTTAGGATACCGATTAAATGGATCTAATAAGTTTTTAATTTTAAACTTCTTTGCTCGTTTCTCGGTTATTTTTGATAAATAGTTCATAATAGGAGTCGGTTCACCAATTAAACGGCGATATTTTTCGTCAGTTTTTCGAACTCTTCTCCGGACTACTCCATTTGGGGCAAATCGATCCATAGCTTCTATTGAAGTCCACAAGAGAGCGGCTTGATTTTTAAAAAATAGAGACTTATGGTCTCTCATGATGGGATTATCGGATTTGAAACAAAATTCATATCCATTCAAGGTTACATCTAACTTGCGAAGTATGGATGGCCCCCATGTTTTATAAAGCAGATCGTATCCATATTCCGTTAAATTAAGGGTTTCATGGGTTTCTAATTCGGTATTTTCTTGTGATCCGCTCCAAAAATGCACATCTTCCCAAGGAACATCTCTGACTCTATTTTGCTCCATCAATTTTTCATATAATACTGTACCTGGGAAGGGAGATAATCTGGTTAATTGTTGAAAAGTAGGGTAACATGCAACGAAATAATTAAGGTCCTCATATATGTTTGAATGATTGTGGAAGTCCCAACCGCAAACCCATGCACCTAAGGTCCTTATCCCCATTGAATGGAGCTTATCAAAAACTTCGCGGGCATCAACCTCTTGGCGTTTCTTATATCCATGCTCTCCAGCAAATTTTGATTCTACACCTATAAAGATGGCACCTACCCCTATTTCAGCAATAGTCTCCCATCCATATTTCTTAGCAAAATTATAGATGTTATCCACTGAACCAAAAGCGAGCCAATCTAAAGTTTCGACTACTTTTGGACTAGACTCCCAATATTTTTTCGTCTCAAATAAATATTCTGGATGACGAAAATGATCCTCCTCTATTGCAAAAATTAAGCGGACATCAGGAAAATGCTTATGGTAAGAATAAATGTGTGATATAAATTCTTTTGGTGATAACAGTTCAATTCGTTTAAATCCAAACATTTCTGTTGAAGAACAAAAATCACATCCCCCCGGGCAACCCAATCCAGTCACAACAAATCCCACATTACCAATTGGGTACTTAGTTATAAACCAAGGAGCACCACCACATTTTGGCATCAATCTTTGCTCTATTGGTCTGTCAAGGTCTTCTCCTAAGAAATTTCGTAAAAACTTTACGCCTTCACCTTTCACAACGTGATCAACATATTTTTTTTGAGTAGCGTCGTCATACTTGGCTTTAAACGCTTGAGCAGCGTAGGATCCTAGCATAATTGTGGTATCAGGAGAATTTTCTCTAATATATTCGCACATTTTCATGACATTATCCAGATGTGGAGGATAAGCGCTAATACCAATGATGGTATACCCCTTGTCAACTTCTTTCTTAAAATCTTTCCACCGAGGATATTCCAATAAGGTAGCGGATTTGTTGATGTTTTGAGCTAAAATATGGTTAGCGTAACAGTGGGTGTGAGAAATTAGAGTAAAGATATCATCTCCTTTTGTGAATCTTTGCCCCGTCGCATCTGTTAAAGAATCATTTGCAGGGAGTGTAGGGTAAGGATAAGTTGGTGTTGTTAATAAAATTCGGTCTTCGATCATAATTGAACCTTTAATTTATGACTCTAATTTAGTATATTTGGACTTGTAAATATAAATATTTCTTATTCTTATTTGTATTTTTTTAATCTGATATAAGCATAAATACTCACAAATCTATTTATTCATTCGCTTAATAATAATCAATAAGTCTCGAATTTGATTTTAAAATGGGAAGAATTAAGAACTTTTTTTCTAGGACTTTAGAGCTGGATTGGTAGAAAGAGATGCGAACTTTATACAAATGAGACTCTATGTAAAATCTATTACACCTGAGTTTGAAAAAAGTCTTAAAGAGAAAATAGAACATAATATTTTTCAAACAAATGTTCGGAAAGCTTCCGAAGAGGACATAGATTCCCTTATACATCTGCACGATCTTGCGTGGCATTCAACACCTATGCCCTATCGTCCATTGAAAAAAGAGTCAATAATGAACTTGCTAAATGATTCTAGTTTTGTTTTTTTGATTGCTAAAGTTAAAGAAGAAGATAGTGGTTTTGCTCTAATTTACTTCACCGATGAAGAAAGATGTATAGGAATTATTGCTGGGATGGGAATTATTCCAGAACTCCAGAGAAAAGGATTAGGTACGTTTTTAGGTTTGGCCGCTTGGGATTATTTCAAGAAGAATGGTGTTGCAGAACTATGTTGTAAAGTATATAAAGAAAATAAAATCTCTTATAATTTTATAAAGGGATTACACTTTGAGGAATATGACGATGATTTTGTTCAATGGAAGTTTTTTTAATTCTAATGATATTCTATTGAGACATTAGCTAAATGTTTGGTAGCACCTTTTTTCTTTTTCCACAATTCTTCAGATTTTTCAACCCATTGATCAAATTCATATGTACTCGTCGGATATTTCTCATAATGCTTTTTAATTTTCCCTGCAAGGCCGTTTGCACTTATTAAACGCGAGATGTGCTTTACTGATAACTTACGTTTGATGATCCCCCATAAAAGTTTTCCAAAGAATTTAATTAGTTCTCCAAAACTCATTTCTTCTTCATACTCCTTATTAGGTTCAGGAATTTCTTCATCCTCACCAGTCTGATATATTAATCCTTTTTTAAGGAAGTAATTCCATTCTTTCTCTTTAAAATTCAATATTCCTGAAAGTTGCATATATAGACTTGCAAATTTAGCGCCTTGATCTTTAAAATAACGTGAATTAATTTCCCAAAGGCGTTCCTTGGTGATAAATCCCTCGTTTTTGAGTTCTCTTCCAATCACTTCAGCAGCAATCATACATAACATCCACGTGGCAGTCACACCGTGACCAGAAAAGGGGTAGGTAATCGCAGCTGCATCTCCAATGCAGAGAAACCCATCACCAACCAACGAATAAGGAGGTCTTCTGTATGGTGTCATTCCTTGCTCTTCCTTGATAATTTCATAAGAAGGGAGGTTAGCTCTTCTTAGAAAATCCTCACGAGCTAATTTAGCGTTTTCATATGATCCTGGGGATCCAACTCCCAATATTGCGTCATCTTTATGGTATGAAGGCCCAAACCATAAAAGCCACCAATTATACCCTGTGTCGGTTGCAGGATGTGAAGTCTTTAGATCAGTCCATTTGATGTATTGCAAGAGGACATACATTACATCGTTAGGTCCTAACTTAAAAGTCTCGACGCCATAGTCCTCTGGTAGGGCTGTTCTTAAAACAGCGGTTTTACCGGAAGCATCTATGATTATTCGTGCGTGAAATTCTTTTTCTATTCCATCTTTCTCTGCTAAAATCCCAATAATTCTTCCTTCTTGAAATAATAATTTCTTAAATAAACAGGAGAATTCTAACTTTACGCCGTCTGCTTCTAGTACTTTGTACATCCTATTTAAAAAAGGTGTAAGTCGCACGATGGTTTGAAATGCTCTGATTTTAATTTCCGTTGTAAAATCAGGAGTTCCTACGATAGAAGTATCACGGATTTCAATGCAATCGGGTTCTCCAACTTTAAAAGGAGGAATACCCGCTTCTTCAATTCTATCTGTTTCAAAGTGAATAACATCCAACCTTTTACCAACTTTTTCTCGCTCATCTTTTTCAATGGTAATAACGGAATACCCCTTTTTAGCGAGGAGCCAACTTAAATAAGTACCAGCAGTGCCAGCACCTACAACCAAGACATCACATTTTTCCTTAGACATTTATTCTCATCATTAAGAAGCAATTTATCTTTAATTGATACAAATTATCGTTAAAAATTAAAATTTATCAAACAACATTATGGAATATTTTTGAGTGTCTTAAAATTGACTTTTAGTTTTATTTTTAATCACCCCTCTCCCTAAATAAAAAAATATTTATATTTACTTATGTTTGTAAAATGTTCTACACTATTATACAAAATGATGAGATTTAATAAACTTTAAAATGGATTAATAATGTTCTTATAATGAGTTTTAATACTTAACTTGTTGAGCTAACATGGATGGTAAAAACTCCGGGAAAGATGTTTGGTTAATATATTGCGAAGAATGTGTAAAATCGAAAATCGACAAAAATGTCCCTAAAGAATATAAAGAAGAACCGGGGGAAACTACAGATTCTAATTTATGAGAAACATCTAATTTTTCTTATTTAAAACACTTTTCGTCCTATATTTTAATATCAACACAGACCTATTTTAATTATCAAATATTCCTAAAATAAAAAAAATAATAATTTCATTTATTCTATTTTAATGAGAAAGATTAAATTATGAACTCGTTAGAACGTGTGAAAGCAGCTCTGCAGTTTAAAAATCCCGATAAAGTACCAATTTTTAATCTAGTATCTGGAGATATGTTTCCAATTGTTATAACGCATTCTAAAAACTGGAAACCTGGTTGGAATGAGGGAGAAGAAGGCTTGTTTCCACATTTAAGAGGATGTTCCCGTTGGGAAAGACCCCCCTGGGCTCAAGATAACCCATTATACGAAGGAAACAAATGGAGAAGTGTTCCCCACGAAGAAATTGATGAATGGGGATGCATTTGGAATATGAAAGGTAATGACACAGATATGGGTCATCCCGGTAGGGCTTCCTTAGTAGATTGGGATGATTATGATAGCTACATAAAGAAATACAATCCCAATGCTGATGATGAAACAAGGTTTATTGTAGCGAATAGTATGCAAAAAAGTTCTGGAAATGACATTTATAAATTACTACTGTTTCCAACCCAAGGACCTTCTCATGTAGTTTCTGCAATGAGGGGTTTTAATAATTATTTAGTTGATCACAGCAAGCATCCCCAAGAGTTAGAGAGTGCATTAGAATTTGTGGCAGAATACCACGTATATTTAATGAAAAGCGCTATAAAGAACGGGATTAATATTCACGGTATCTGGCTAGTTGATGATTTAGGAGAACAGAAAGGTCCCTTCTTTAGCCCAAAGACATTTAAAAAGCATTATGAATCTTCCTATAAATATATTATTGACGAAGCTCATGAACTTGGATTAGATGTCCATCTTCATTGCTGTGGTAAAATAGATCGATTGCTCCCCGTTTTGATAGAATGGGGATTGGATGCTATAGAACTTGACAGCCCTAGAATGAGTGGTTATGTAGATTTAAGACCTTATCGCGGTAAGATAATGTTTTGGGGTTGTGTAAATATACAATCTATTTACTCAATGGGCACTCCTGAAGAAGTAGAAAGGGAAGTATGGCACATGGTTAGGAACCTAGGTACAAAAAATGGTGGATACGGAGCCAGCTTTTACGACGATCCAAAAGTAATTAAAGTTCCACGAAAGAATATTAAAGCATTCGCAAAAGGACTTGAAAAATATGGTGACTACTCAAAAATTCCCTCATATTGGTGGGATTATCCAACTATAGAAAATTGGAACGACATTGAAGTTCCTCCCTTACCACCTTTAGATCCTAACTAAAAAAAGAGATTTTTAATATTTATTTAAATCTTATTTGCCATGATAATGGTTTATTAAGCTTACTTTCACCAGTCAGAAATATATGACTTCCTTCTATTATAAACTCCTTTTCGTTTCCATTTATTAGAACAGAATCGATTTTTTCAAGTTCCCTATTACTAAGTTCTAACGATAATTTCCATGTATCTTCTTTCACTGGATTATACCAACCAGAGTATCCATTTTGAGTTTTTTCTAATCCAATTAGAGAAGAACTAAACTTATAGCTATCTCGAGGGACGGTAGGTTTTAATTCTGCACCTTCAGGGGTAAAGTTTATCCCAATCAAGCGAGTTACATCATATAACGGCCACGCATGAGGGTGTAAATTAAAAACAGGAAAATCGGTCCAAGCTGTTCCTACATGACCTAGATGCTCTTCTCCGTCTGCAATTTCAGCTTCTCCACTAATTAAGCCTTCGTCAAATACGGTCTGCCCTGGATATTTAGATAGATCCGAGTTATACGTATCTGGGCCACTCCAAATACCGTACCAAACATCCGGAAAATTCTCAGCATGATAAGCAAGCGTATTTTTTTTCCATTCATCCCAACCCATTTGTCCGTCAACCAACGAAAGAGCCCATATTAAAGTACCGTTTATTGATGGCCATATACCAGCGTTTACTCCTTGTCCTACATTTCTAATACTCTCAATTCCTTTACTATGAAGCCTTGCACCAATTTTTGAAGGTTTTCGTACTAATTCATTAATGGATTGAACTAGAA
>JAGXNP010000115.1 GCA_019894885.1 Promethearchaeota archaeon
GCTACGTCCCCTGTTGATTTTAGTTCAGCTATCAAGGTTATTCGTTTTAAATTTGGTTTAAATTGTCTTAGGCCAGATGTTTCTCGCCATTTTGACTCTACGAATCCGATGTTGAATTTGCTTTGAAGTTCTAATAAAATATTTAAAGTAGCTTGGTAATCAGATGTTCTATAATTTCTAATGATAATATCTTCTTCTTTAATTAATAAATCATCGGACATATTTTTCTACCCATTTTTGTATACTATGTAGTTTTTAAAAGGCTTAAATCAATTCTTTTTGATAATAATTTTTCATTGCTAACTTCGTCAATGATAAAGAATATGTACTCGTCAATATGAGGTATGATAGGTGATATAAAAACTAGTTCTTCTTGTGGGAACCATTTATCTATAGTTTCGATCATAATCTCTTTTTCAAAATACTCTTTTAGATGATTAATTTTTACAATTATCCCCTTAACTTCTTCTAGGGAATTATTTTGAACTAAAATTTCCATTTCTTGACTGTCGTCTATTATATTGATCTTAAGTAATATAAAAGGTTTTTTGTCAGCAAAATTAACCTCACCTGATTTATTGGGATCAAATAATTGGATATTCGAAAATGAACCTTTATATTCTTTAGTGTTGATATGTGAAACATCAATCCCTTTAAACGCCAAGTAAGCAATTGCTTTTTGCATTCGTATAGATGTAGCGTCTGAATTTTTTATAACATCAGAAAAAAAAGTTCTAGTGGTTTTTTCAATTGAAGCTCTAAGTTGTTTTTTAATTGCCTGACCATTTTCTATGCGTTCTTTACTTTTAGGAGATTTAATCAATTCCTCTTTTAATATCTCGGAGTCAATTATTTCAAACAACTTGTCTTTATATTTATCTTTTACTTCTTGAGTCAAAATTCGTATAAGTTCATCCCCAAAAAGCTCAATCTTGTTTGGTAAAGATACTACTATCACAATCGTTTCAGGAGTTTCCACTTTGAGTCCAGATCTTCTTTTCTCTCTGTTAGATTTAGTTAAAAATTTCTTACCAAAGAAAGTATAACCTTTAAATTCAAGATCTATATGATCTAAAGCATCTGATTCGTTTAAGCTTAAAAACCAAATAGGATGATATTTAATCGGACGCATAAATGTTTTGTCGTTCTTATATTTTTCAACGGGATATATTAACAAAGGCATATGTCCTTGAGCTTCGTCAAAATATAGGACATAAACTACGGCTAATTCCTCAAAAGGATTCTTTTCCGTTGATGAACCAAATAATTCAGCCAAGAATGAGCCCTTTCAATTGTTTTTTTTTGAAATGCTAAAGAATTAAATAATTCAATGTCTAAAAGTTTAATTAAAAAATACGTATTATAAATAGTATCATTTTTGATGTGAGTTTTCATGCAAATAACAGATATTAAAACATATGTATTAAAAATGGATTTTAAGATTAAAATTGGAAGTATGCCACGATTCCAAGCAAGTGGTCTTTATACTAATCTTAAAACAGATGAGGGGATTGATGGATGGGCATTGTCCCATTGGAATTTAAGTAATTTAGCTCAAAAACAATTCATTGATGATGCACTGAAAAGGCTAGTTTTGAATAAAGATCCTTTTATGGTTGAAGAAATCTTTCACGAAGTATATCAAAACACTAATAGAATTATGTTTGGAATACCTCAGGCTACTTCTGCTATACAGATTGCATGTTGGGATATTATCGGAAAAGCAACTAAGCAACCGATTTATAAATTGCTCGGTGGCCGAAAGAGAGAAGTTAAATGTTATGCGTCTATTCTACGGGGTTATAAACCAAAACCCGCGGTTAAAACCGTTGAAAATGCTATAAATCCTGAACTGGGAGGTTTTAAAGCGGTAAAATTGCGCATAGGAATGGGAGTTAAGAATGATGCAGAAATTTTGAAGGAGGTGAGAAATGCTTATCCTGATATTGAAATTATGGTTGACGCAAATTCAGCCTATCAATCTGTTAGCGAAGCTCTCAAAATTGCAGAAATATGCGATAAATATAATGTTACTTGGCTAGAAGAACCTATACCGACAGATAACCTGAATGGATTAGCGAAGATAAAAGCAAAATCCCCTGTACCAATAGCCGGAGGTGAAAATGATATGGGTATCTTTCGATTTGAAGATATTCTCTCGCGAGATTGTTTTGATATAATACAACCAGATGTTACAAGATGTGGTGGATATTTGCAATTGAAAAAGATAGATGCTATGGCAGAAGTGAAAGGAGTTCAATGTATACCCCACATTTTTGGATTTGGACATATTTTGCTAGCGAATCTCCATTTCATAATGGCGTCCCGATGTGAGTGGTGTGAATTCCCATTTTATCCTGAGGAATTCCAAATGCTTGAAGAACCTATTAGATGTGAGAAAGGTAAACTCAGAGCAATTGATAAGCCTGGTCTGGGAGTAGAAATCGATAAAGAAATGTTTGAGAAAAATGTCCTTAAATAAGGACAATTTAATTTCTTTTAGTTTTATAGTTTTATAATCTCCTTGCATAAAGCATATAAACGCCCATTGAAGAAAATCGACTATCTAGTCCTTTAATAACTTGAAATCCTTTATCTTCCAGCATTTCAGTTAAATTATTTAAAAGATTCTCTCCTCCTTCAATATGTTCATGTACTTCCATCGCTATTTGTTGTATTTTATCCCAATCATAGTCATTAATCCCCATGAGTACTTGGTATTCATAATTTTCAGCATCAATCTTCATTAAATTGATGGTATCAATATCATTTTCCTTAATTAAATCTGATAAAGGACGCAATTTACAATCTATTAACTCAGCTTTATAAAGATTTTTCAGTATAATCTTTACTACTTTTTTCCTTAGAAATTTCGGGACGATTTTAGCGACAGGTGTATCTTTAACTATGATTTCATTGTACTGATCAACATATTGATTAACTTTTAAATCCCAATCAAATGGAATGATCGCTGAATCTGCACTTACTTTTGGATAATAATTAATTTTAGTATCCTTAATGGTTTCAGCTAATCCAATGTTATAATTTTTTATATAAGCAGGTAAGTTTCTGAGGTTTTCTTCTAAAATTCCAAAGATCACAGGGACGGGTTCAAAGGTGTAAATCCTTAAATCTTTCGCTTGTGTGGTCATAAACCGGGAAAATAACCCGATGTTTGCTCCAATATCAAAAATTACATCCTTATCCTTTATTTGAATCCCGTGCCGAAGATATTCATTTTCAACATAAATTTCTTCATAGACATCGAGTGCTGTTAATTTATCTATGTAAGAAATAATGTCGCCATTTGGCAGTGTGAGCGTTTTCATATTCAAAACCTTTTTATAAATTCTAAAAATAGATGCTTGATGAAAATGTGCTTAACTAATAAATTTTAAATAAATCTTCTAACTATTGCTTAATTTATTATTATTCTTTTTTTTTGGCAAAGAAGGATAAAGAATAACTTTTTTTAATCAATTAAGTTTTTTACGAGTAAAATGTTATTAACAAGCATAAATGTTTCACTTTAATTCAAGCAAACCCTTGATTGACTAATTTTATAAATACATAGACTACTTAAAAAAGATTATTTTTACGATTTGGAGCTCTATTAACGCATGAAATTTGTTAATAACCTAGAATTAATTTTTATTCCCTCATCTTATTGGAATGAGCCCCTAAGTGGATTTAAATTAAGTTCTAAAGGACCAGATTTACCTGCAGATTCTAACTTCTTTATTTTATGGATTCCTTCAAACGATTCAGAAGAGTTCCTATCGAAGCAAATAACAGAAATCTTTCCAAGCATACCTGTTGAAAAACTTCTTAATTGTAAAATAAATTTAGCGATTCCTTCCTTGATAAACGCTCATGAATCTCAACAAAAACTTTCTCCTACCTATCATGAAATATCGTCATGCATCGGAAAGATTATACCTATTGGTCCTGCTGTAAAATTACTTTCCCAAATAGAGATTTTAAATAATTTAGATCGTGGAGTAAAACATTACAGCAATTCAATTAGGACATGGTCTTTCTTAACAAAATTAGTGTTCGAATTGTTGAATAAAGGGCAGTTCATTCCTACTTTAGAAGCCAACAAAAATAAAGGCTATAAGGGTAGGTGGAATTTACTATTAAAATCTCAAAACGATAAAGATCGACTTCACACAATACTGAAAAGAGCTTCTTGGTCCGCTTTCTGTATTCCCATTAATTTCATTCAATTTAATGGCGCTTATAAAACTAATGGATTATGGCACCCATCTTTTTTATTTTCATTCTTTATAGATACTATTGGAGATTATCTTATACGATCAACATTAAATAAAATGAATTTCCGTACTTTTAACGAATTTTACAGTAAAGAATTAAAAAATGAAAAAAGTCCAGATTATAAACCAGGTTGGGATTATAAATTCCTTAAATCCCTTATTACGAAGGATTCGAATTTTAACATACAATCATTTCATGAAACTATTTTACCAATTTTGATTAAAAATTGGACTCAATCTGCTAGAGGATTTACATTAAAACATGGGTTTGTATTCAATTTAGAGTTAAGATATCCAAAAACTCCAAAGAGTGATTGGCCGTTAGTTTTTTATGTTTCCTTTCAAGATGGAGCACAAAATATTTCTTTACACGATCTATGGGAAGAAAACAACCAAAAGAAACTAGAAAATCTAAAAATGATTAAAAACAAAGGAGAATTTTTAGAGCTAATTTTAAGAGCTTTTGGTACAGCTTCAAAAATATTCCCACCGATAAAAAGAGCTTTAGTAGAAAACCTTCAAGATGAAATTACGCTCACTTCATCTGAAGTTATTGATTATCTAAAATATCCAAAAGATTTATTAATACAAAGTGGATTTAACGTCATTCTCCCGGAGGTCTTCAGAAGAGATGGAAAACAAAGGCTATCAGCTAAACTAATCATTCGTTCAAAGAGTAGTATTAAGACAAAAGAAGGCGTTTTCCAAAGTTTGCCTTCAATTTTCGATGTTCAATCTATGCTTGATTTCAAATGGGAAGCAACAATCGAAGGAAAAAAGATTTCGGATGAAGAGTTTAAAAAATTAATCAATTCAGAAGAATCTTTAATTAATATGGAGGGAAAATGGATCTTAGTAGATCAAGAATCAATAGCTGATTTTAAACAATCAAAAATTCCTGATTTTGAAAATTATATGGATGTTCTTAAAGTTGGTTTACTCGGGAAATTACAGCTACAAGAAAACGGTACTGAATACGATGTAATTATCGAAGGGGATTTCAACGACATAATCAGTAAATTACAATCAGTAAAGTCTTTTGAAGATATACCATGTCCGGCATCATTTAATGGTACCTTAAGAAATTATCAACAAGAAGCTCTAACATGGATGGGAAACATGACAAAATTCAATTTTGGATTATGCTTAGCGGATGATATGGGTCTTGGAAAAACAATTCAGGTGATCGCATTTCTATGCTATCTTAAAAAACATTATCCTGAAAAGCCAGGAAGCATAATTATTGTATGTCCGACATCAATTTTATTTAACTGGCATCGAGAAATAAAGAAGTTTGCTCCCGATTTAGAAGTAATGCTCCATTATGGACCCTCTCGGATTACAGACGCATCAGAAATTCCAGAACTCCTTAAACCACACAAAATTATCCTTACATCTTATGGAACACTTAGAAATGATATTGATTTATTAGAATCCATTAATTTTAGTGGAATTGTCGTTGATGAAAGTCAAAATATAAAAAACTATGCTTCACAACAGACTAAAGCAATAAATAAACTTAAAGGACAATTTAAAATTTGTTTGAGTGGGACTCCAATTGAGAATCGCTTGCTCGAATTATGGTCACTTTTTAATTTTTTAAATACTGGTCTTTTAGGGAAGAGAAAGGAGTTTCAAAATAAATATGTCATCCCTATTGAACGCTTTCAAAACCAAGATGCTATTGAGAAATTAAGGTTAATCATTGCTCCTTTCATCTTACGTCGCGTAAAATCTGATAAGACCGTTATTAAAGATCTACCCGATAAAAACGAAATGAAAATTATCGTCGATTTGACCGAAACACAAGTTAAATTATACAGAGAACTCGTAGAGAATACTCTGAAAGATATTAATAATATATCTTCAGATGAGAGAAAGAAGAGGGGAGCAATCTTAGCTTTATTAGTAAAACTAAAACAGATTTGTAATCATCCTTCTCAATACCTGAAACTTTATATGGAAGCATCAGAATTAGAGAATAATCTACAAGAATTCGTATCTCAATCTCAAAAGTTAGAGCGACTGATTGAAATGACTGATGAGGTTCTCCTGAACGGGGAAAAAGTCTTGATATTTACTCAATTTACGCAAATGGGAGACATTCTAAAAAGTGTCCTTGAACAGAAATACAACTTTGAGATACTTTACTTCCATGGAGGGGTACCAGAAAATAAAAGAAGGGAAATAATTGATCAATTTCAATCAAAAAATTTAGAAAGTCCTCCAATATTAATTTTATCGTTAAGAGCCGGAGGAACAGGGTTAAATCTTACTCAAGGAACAACTGTGATACATATAGATAGGTGGTGGAATCCAGCAGTAGAAGACCAAGCAACAGATAGAGCATATCGAATTGGTCAAAAATCGATTGTAAATGTTTATAAATTTATTACAAAAGGAACAATTGAAGAAAAAATCGACGATCTTTTAGAAGAAAAGCGCGATTTAGCTGATACGATTATCGCTTCTACAGGAGAATCTTGGATTTCAGACTTGGATGATGATAAATTAAGGAATTTGTTAAATTTAGGTGATTGAAAAATTGGATGAAAGAAAAAAATATTTTATGGATAATAGGAGAAACAAGAAAAAAGACATCCCTCATAGAAAAACTGAATATGAAAAAGAAAGAACTCGCGAAGAAGTTGAACAAATTAAAAAAAATCTAATCAATTATGCAAAAACGCCTTGGGGAAGAGATTGGATCATCTCAAACCTAAAAATTGGACGCCCCTTCAGAATGCAGAGAGGAATTGAATATGCTAAAGACGAGGATCGCATTGATAATTTCTCAATAAGTACAGGCCAAATCTTTGCAACCGTGCAAGGTACCGCTCCTACACCTTATCGCGTGAAAATAAATTTTGAACTTATTCCGGATGAAAAATGGGAAAAAATAGTTAAAGAATTATCAACGAGACTAGAGTACATCATAGAATTATTAGAAGGTTCCCTACCTCAAGAAATCGTTACTATCTTTGAAAAAAATGAATATTCCCTATTTCCGGATGCAACTCAAGGATTGGATTCAACTTGCTCTTGTCCTGATAAAGCAATTCCGTGCAAACATATTGCTGCTGTAATTTTATATCTTGCTCGCGTGTTAGATTATAATCCATTTTTACTGTTGGAGTTACGAGGAAAGTCTAAAGAAGAAATTCTCGAGGATCTTAGTTTATCAAAACCAATAGAGAGCAGGGATGAGTCCGAAGAAACTTCTATTGAGAATAATATTGAATTTAAATTTAATGTCCCTAAAATTTTTATCCAAAATATTTCCGAACAAAATTCTGAAACTGAAGAAAATGTTATTGGATTTGACATAAAAAAGCCTGGAAAAATAATAGAGACTTTAGAGAATCTAGGAATTCCCCAAAATATTGAGAATAGAGCTTTTGAGATCGTTTTAAGGGCAATCTATAGTAAAATCACATCAAAAATACATGAGATTTCTTTAGAACTAAGCTAATGATAAGAATTTCGAACTTGTTGTTAAAAAAGAAGGTTAAAAAAAAAGTGAGAAAAAACCCATTATCTAATTGCTAGTCAGATTGTCTAATTTTTTTCCATTGAATAAAAAGTTTTAAATTAATGTTCCAATTCTAGCTTTTATGCATAATGCTAATGACTGGTATGAAGTTATAAAACAGAAAGATTACCTATATATTGTCCGCGAGCGCCTTGATGAGGTCGATCCTCGGTATCTTACAACTTATACTAATATTTATCTGATTCTTGGAACTGAGAAAGCTTTATTGATTGATACAGGAAGTGGACTTTTTCCCCTTAAGCTTGTTGTAGACGAGTTGTCTGAGAAAAGGGAATTATTAGTTATCAATACTCACTCTCATTTTGACCACAGAGGATCAAATGATGAATTTAAAACTATTTACATTCACGAGAATGAAGTAAGAAACGCTTCTATGCCTTTTGACATCTCTATATTAAGAGATTCGCCAAAAGAAATTGTAAATCGTTATTCTAGTAAAAATTTTGAATATAAACCGCCTACTAATGTAGAACCGCTTATTGATGGTGATAGGTTTGATTTAGGAGATATATCAGTAGAAGTTATCCATACGCCTGGACATTCAATAGGGTCAATATCTCTGTTAACCAGTAAAGGCGATTTATTTACTGGAGATACAGCTCATTATGGTTCGATGTATCTTCCAAAAAAAAAAAATTTTCCAATCATTTTAAATAGCATATCTAAGTTAAGGGATGTATGCGATGCTGATTTAGTTCAAGAAATATATCCTTCTCACGAGGATTATGCAGTTGGGCGAAAATTACTCGACGATCTCTACGACGGAATTAATAATATTGAGAATATTTGGGAAACTAAGGAAAAATATAAGTTCCTTCGAGCTTGGATTTTAGAAGATGAGAATTTTAAATATATTATTTAAAGAATGTAGGAAAGGTTGTTGATTATTACAGAAAAAGTTGAAATTTTATCTCTTAATAATAATTGGAATATCATAAATAAAGGTAGATCTATTGATATTCCTGCTGAAGTACCGGGATCAGTATTTGAAGCTTTACTTGATAATAATATAATTGAGGATCCTTTTTATGGATTAAGAGAGCACGAGGTCTCATGGGTTTACGAATCAGATTGGGAATATGAAACCGAGTTTGATCTCAAACCAAGTTTTTTAGAGCATAAAGTTATATTGCTCAGATTTTACGGACTGGATACCGTATCAGAAGTTGTTTTAAATGGAGAGAATCTTGGATTTACAGATAACATGTTCATTAGATACGATTTTAATGTAAAAACAAAAGTTAAGAGTAAAAAAAATAAGTTAGTTGTTAAATTTAAAAGCCCAACTCTGATAGCCCAGACTAAGAAAGAAAAATTAGGTTTAAATTTAAATACAGGTTATGCTGCAATTCCAGGAGTACCATATCTACGCAAAGCTCAATATTCTTTTGGATGGGATTGGGGACCAAAATTACCTGATGTAGGGATATGGAAACCAGTTGAACTAATAGGATATGATAGTCTTAAAATCGATTCTATTTACATAACTCAGAAATTACACTATAATAAAAATGTTAACAATTTTAAAGAAATAGAAGAAGTGACTGATAATGGAGTTATGTCAGCAAATTTATTAATCGAAATGATATTAAATTCTGAATTACTAACCAGTGAGTTCAAGCATTATAGTTTAAAGGTGGATTTGAAAGCTCCTGATGGTAAGATATTTACTTCTGAGAGCGTTATCAATATATTAACCCCTAAAGTTGAATTTACACTTGAATACCCTTATCTTTGGTGGACTCATGATCTTGGTACCCCTAATCTATATGAGCTCTCAGTTACAATTAGTAAAAATGGTATAATAGATTCCTTCAAGCAGAAAGTAGGTATAAAAGAGACTTGCTTAATACAGAATATTGACGAATGGGGAGAATCTTTTTTTTTTATGTTAAACGGTGTTCCTCTATTTGCGAAAGGGGCTAATTGGATTCCAGTCGATAGCTTTATTCCAAGAGGGAAAAAAAGAGGTCTTTATCAATCAAATTTAAGAAACGCTAAAGAAGCTAACATGAATATGATTCGCGTTTGGGGTGGTGGAATATATGAGGATGATTTGTTTTACGATTTATGTGATGAGTTAGGTATTTTAGTTTGGCAAGATTTCCCATTTGCGTGTGCTATTTATCCTAATAATGAGGAGTTT
>JAGXNP010000116.1 GCA_019894885.1 Promethearchaeota archaeon
CCAGAATGCTCAAATCTTTTACGGAGACAAATTATTAACGGAAACAAAACATTAGTCTGTAAATGCGGTTTTCAAAAGGAAATATCCCTAAATGCACAAAAAATTAAAAAAGAAGCTAGATTGAAAAAAGAGGCTTTAGACAATAATTTAATCATAGTTTCTCAAGAAGATAAAATTTCCGTTCACCCGATCGTAAAAAAATATTGTCCTAAATGCACCAACAAAGAGGCTGAAGCTTGGCAAGAACAAACTCGAAGTGCTGACGAACCAAGTACTTCTTTTTTTAGGTGTGTAGAGTGTAAACATACATGGCGAGAATATTAAAATATTTGTTTATTTTTTTTCTTTTTCAATGAAAATTGAATGCGAATATTCTAATCTTCGTGAAAGAGTGGTTTCACGATAATAAATATTTAAAAAAAATATATTAAATGTCTAAGTGATTCTGGAATCTTGCCTTTAAATTGCTTATATATATATTCTCTCCAAGCTCTTAATAAGTGATAAGGATATAGGTAGAGTAGTTAAATTGTTATGTCCCAAACTTAATACTTTCAAATATTTTAATTTGCATAAAGATTCAGGAATACTATTCATTTTTTTATTCGTTTTTTCCACTCCTTTTGCGAATTAGATGCACCAGAGGGAGGGATATCTAAATTTACCGTTAAATTTGGAAATTGACAATATGCAACAATTTGTCTAGCATTAATTCGCATACCGCGTTCTGGATCAACTTTAACTCCCATTTTTTTTCTTTCATCTGTAGGGATTTTTTTTCCATTAAGCTCTACTCCTCCAATTATTCTTTTAAATCCAATAGTAATATGTCCTAGATTTCGTAAGTGTTGTAATCCTTCTATAACAGTGAAATAATTTCCTGCAAGATGTAAAGATATTAAATTAGTTAAGTTTTCAAGCCCTTCAATTTTAGAGATATGATTATTTGAAAGATCTAAATGTTCTAAATTTTCAAGTGTATCAAGATCACTTATTTTTGTTATTTGATTGACACCTAGGCTTAAATGTTTTAGTTTTTTAAGGCTTTCAAGCCCTGTTATTTCGGCAATTTGGTTTTTCCTTAAATTTAGGTGCTTTAAATTAATCAAGTTTTCAAGACCTTTAATTTCTCGTATTTGATTACCATTTAAATTTAATTCAATTAAATTATGCAGTTTATCAAGTCCCTCAATCTCCCGAATATTATTCTTTTTAAGATTTAATTTCCTTAAATCTATAAGATTATCAAGCCCTTGAATGTCTAGCATGTCTGTAATTCCCATTTTCTTTAAAGATAATTTTCCTCTTTTAACTTTATTTTTAATTCCTTTAATTGTTACTAAACTCAATTTGTTCACTTACTTTTTTATTATTGAAAATCAATTTCTAAATAAAAAAAAGATTTTATCTCTTTTAAATTTAAATTAATTAGCTTAGCACCTGCTCAGCAGTTCCACTTTCACTTGATTTTATAAGTGTAAGTCTGCCAAGAGCTACAGTTAATGTCTTCATAATGATTTAAAGAATTTAAAAACATTTTTATAAAAATAAAATCTATTTCACGAAATAGACTTAATGTAAATACTATTAGTGGTCGTTCATTGAGAAAGAGTTTTATCCAAACTAATTCCTTTTTTTCAAAATAATTGTATTAGGACTATAGAATTTATCTTACCTAAGAAAGTACTTCTAAAATCTTCGTTAGAATACGTGCTTTACCACCAGTAGATTGAAGTAGAGTCTTTCCACATACTAAACATTCTACATCCGTGGCGGAACAACCGAAAATTATTTGCTGGTTTCCACAATTTAAGCATTTAACTCTTAAAAACCTACTTTGGGGTTGGGGGACTAATTCACTATTTTTTTTTTTTTTTGGTATAATATAACACCTTTAAACTTCTTGAAGTTCGAACTTTTTAACTCTATATGATTTAGCATACTGCTTTTTATTACACTCTGAGCATTCTAAGATGGGTAATGATCGTTTATTTACTTTGGCGTTCTTATGAAAGATTTCTTTTGGAAAAGACCCGTAACCCCTTTTTTTTCTTTCTAATCTTCTTCTTCCGTGATTAAGCATTCGCTCTTTTCCTTTCTTATAAAGTGAAACACTGTGTTGAGTATGGGATCTGCAGTTTGGGCAATAGCGATTTATTGTGCGAGGGTATTTCATTTTTCAAACAACTTCAATTTAGAGTTTAAGTTAATAATTATTTATAAATTTTAAATTTTATTAGTTCTGCTTTATTCTTAATTGGAATAGCAAAATTTAATAAAAAATAATTTAAATGGTATTTACATAATTTTATTAAAACTTTCATTTAGAATTATGTCTTTTAAAGAGAAATTTAGAGAAGGTATCATATCCGCAAAAGACTTTTCGCGAGAAGATATAGATTATATCTTAAAGAAAGCTAAGGGTATGATACATAACAAAAAGGACTCAGAAATCCTAAAGGGTAAGATTTTAGCTACTCTATTTTTTGAACCATCCACTCGAACCCGCTTGAGTTTTGAATCTGCGATGTATCGCTTAGGTGGAAGTGTTATAGGATTTCAAACTAGTAATGTTTCATCTATAAAAAAAGGAGAAAGTATTGCTGACACAATTCGTACTGTAGAAAACTACAGCGACGGTATCGTAATGAGACATAATTTAGAGGGAGCAGCGAGATTGGCAGCAAAATTCGCAAAAATACCCATTATAAATGCAGGTTCGGGAAGTGGCGAGCATCCGACTCAAGCATTATTAGATTTATTAACAATTACTGAAGAGGGCCATAGATTAGACGGTTTAAATATCGGGATAATGGGGGATCTGAAATTTGGAAGGACGGTACATTCATTGTCCATATTGCTTTCAAATTACGATGCAAATATCTATTTTATTAGCCCCAGAGACTTGATGTTACGTAAAAGAGACAAAGACTTCTTACAACAACGACAAGTAAAATACAAAGAAATAGAAAAATATAGAGAAATATTAAGTATTTTAGATGTTCTCTATGTCACGAGAATTCAGAAAGAAAGGTTTGCTGATATCGAAGAATATGAAAAAGTTAAGCATTTCTATGTATTCACGAAAAGGGACTTGGAGGAAACAAAAGACGATTTCAAAATTATGCATCCTTTACCAAGGATTACAGAAATTTCACCTGAAATCGATGGTTCTCCTAAATCGATTTATTTCAAACAAGCATATTTTGGAATACCTATGAGAAAAGCAATCTTAGCTGAGTTATTATCTGACTAATCTTTTATTATTCTACTTTTAATTGAAACCTGTTCACTTTTGAATAAGATAATTGTGCTAATAATTCTTCTATGGGTGTATTATTTACATTAAACATAAAAACACTACCTCCATCAACAATGCCTTCAAAATTTTTATAAATCTGAATTCTTTTATCTAATGATAATTTTGAATTCCCTCGTATCATGTTTATGCAATATTTGTTAGGAGCATTACCTACTTCATCCATACTTCTGTAAAAATGTTTGGAAAGATAGCTGCCGTTATGAGGCTGAGTAAGTATATAGTTATCGTTGTGCTCTTGATTAAATTCGTTAATCAAATCTTTCATGAACACTAGTAGATTGTAAGCGAACGATTCGCTGTTTTCTATCCGATCAATCTCGATACCGCAATGAGTTTTTATAGCTTCATTTAATCCGAAAAAACTAACCGATTTTAAAGAATCATCTATCCAACTAATGGATTCGGGTTTAATGAAATCAGATATAATTCTATTCCATTCCTTTGAAGTAGATAACTTTCTAATTATTAAATCTTTTTTATGTGCAAAAAGTTCAAATACTGAATTAAGTTTATCTTGAACATATTCAAAAAATAGAGAATCATTCTGCTTAGAATTATCAGCAATTTTATGTAAATTTATTAAAATCTTATCTAAAACAACCCTATTCTTAGGTTCTTCTTTAGTATTATTTTTTTTCACATTTATTAAAGTGGAATTTAGTAAGCTTAGGTTATTATTTAAAGAGAATATTATATCGTTAGAATGAGTTGAATTTATGGTTTCCCTTAAGAAATTACATTCAGACTTATTATTAAGCAGTAAAGAGTAATCAAATACAATCAAAGGACAAGTAAATCCATCATTTTGATCAATCTGGTTAAATAATCTATCCAAAAAGTAAGATATAGACGGGGATTGAATATTCAAGGATTTAGAATCTTCAAATAAATCTGAAGAAGAGATTTCTAAAGAGAGATGAGACTTTTGGTCATAGATTCTATTTGAGTGATTCATAATCTCTGAATTTAGGAAATTAATAAGCGCCTTAGAATTCTCGTTGGAACTAATGCTCTTAAATAAAAAGTCTGAAAAATTGCCTAGCAGAATATCTTCAGACACATAAGGCTTTATCTTGCCCACCACACCAAAAAAATTTGAACATAAATTAATCAATTCAATTGAATTGTCTAATTTGTTAATGTCTACTATTTTCCGTTTTGATAGATAAGATATGATTGAATTTGAGTCTATATAGAAGCCCAATGGTCTTAGACTCCAGTAATTTAAGTTCAGTAAAACTAATTCTCCAGACAAATACATATCCGCTAAATTCTTTGGAAGCAAGTTTAGCAATAAAAATTGCTCTGACACCTCTGATCCTAGTTTTGAAAGAAGCTGTTCGGGATTAATTCTGTTGTTATCAAAATATCTAGAAACCTCATAAGGAGGAGTACCTAATCGAGTCAACCTATGTCTAATCTCTTCTTGACCATTTTCCAATAGAATACCGTTTATGTATTCTCTCATTAAAGGAGCTGTTAAATATTCTATATTCGTTTTAGATAAGCGTTCTTCAACTTCTTTTGCAATCTGTTTTGCTAAATGCGTATCTACTTGGCCTTCCTTAATTAGATAATTTTCGATTTTACTCGAATCAAATGGTTCTTTTGAATATTTAGAGGTTCTAATCATTATTGTTTTGTTTTTGTCATTTAGAATTTTTTCAATAGAGACAATATTCTTGAGAATTTGCCTCCCCAAGGCACTCAAAAGATATCCATCATCGGTGGTATCCATTAAGTCGCTGCTTCTCAGCGCTTTTAAGTGAAATGAAAAATTGACGGAATTTGGATTACTTCCTAAAACTTCTTTTTGAAGCATAGAATAGGATAAAGGATTACTACTAAGACTTAATTTCTTTAAAATATCAATTCTTATCTTTTGACCTAATGTTTTAAGCTGCTTTTCTAAAACATCGTGATTTTTGTCGGAATTCAATTTAAGTTTAATTCGTTATAAAGAACTTTAATTCTGATTAAATAAATAATATACTTAAGAAATATATAAAAATTAGGAATTTTATTAACCCAAAGTAAGATTTGATATTATGTGGGTGATATCGCATGATTTACTTCTTAGTTTTTTATAGTTCTTTTCTAATATCCTAAGTTAAAGCGTAATCAAATTAATTTACTTTCCTTTCAAAAATTTAGCTCTATATTTATTATAATGATATATTTGCTTAAAATAGTAAAATCTGATTCTTTTTTAAATGAATTTCCGATTATCTAAAATGAGATAGACTAAATTAGTAATCTAGCCTAGTCAGTTTAATAATTAAAGTAGTTTAAGTAAACAAAGAAAATTTATAACGAGATTTGAATTAGGTTCCTAAATTAGATTTTTCTTAACGAGCAGAAACCGCTATTCTTTCAATTTCATCCTTTCTTTTTATAGCCCTTGACTCTTGACTATCGTTTGCTGCTAATAATAATTCCTGAGCTAAATTAACTGCGAATTGTTTCTCGTTTGAATGTGATTTTGCGCCAATAGCTTGGACTAAATACTTAATCGCTAAATCTACTCGACGCTGTGGCGAAACATCTACAGCAGACGCATAGGAGATCCCGCCCATAGCAATGCGTGTCGTTTCTTCTCTAGGAGCCGAGTTACAAATTGCGTCAATTAGCACTTGAATTGGATTTATACCTGTGTTTAATTCCAATAAAGTAAAAGCATTTTCTAGATTTCCTAAAAGTTTACTCTTCTTTCCAGAGCTATATGAACTTTTATGTCCTTTAATTTTACTACCTATAAAACCGGGTGCTAATAATCTGTTTATAAAACGCTCAATAATAGATATTTTAGAAGTTTTCCAAAAGCGCTTATGCTCATGTCTTCCTGCAGTATGAGGGATTATAACGGGTCTCATATTAATATAGCTTTCCAAAGTCCAATCTTTAATTTCAATGTTAATAAATGACCACTTGTTAAATAGTTTAATATCTTTTTTTACTTTACTCATAAGTTACACCTATCTGATTGGTTTTTCTTTTTTGCCTGAGATTAATGCTGATAAGCTTACACCGTTTACCATAACTACGCGCCATCGTACACCAGGAAGATCACCTACTGCTCGACCTTTGGCTCCCCCGATCCCTTCCACAACTACTCTATCATGTTCTTCAATGAAATTAAGGGCACCGTCTCCCGGAAGAAAAGCAGTGATACTTTTTCCATTCTTTTTTAGCTGAACCCTGACGCACTTTCGAATAGCAGAGTTAGGTTGTTTACTTTCTCTCCCTACTTTTTGAAGTACGATACCCAATGCTTGAGGAGATCCTTCCATAGGGTCAACTTTCTGTTTTAACTTAAGTTTCTTCCTTTTATATTTAGTTTTACTCCATCTAAGCTTCTTTCTGTTATTTCTTAGTTTTCTAGCCGAATAGAGCCCTTTTGGCTTTGACATAATAAAAATTATTAAAATATTCCTTATTGAGATATACCTTAATATCTTCCTTAGAACTTAAAATTTTTGAAATTAGAAAAATAAGGACCTAATTTTTTGTGTTAATTATTACGTTATCAACCTCAAAATGACGTAAAACGAGTTCTTTTATCTTTCTTATCATTGAACCCTCTTTACCGATTGCTTTTCCTCGATCTTGAGGTCGGACAGAAATAATCACGGTTTTTTTCTCGTTTCTACTTTCTTTTACTTCTATGTTTTGAACTTTGATTGAATTTTTCGTAGTATTTAATATGAATTGAATGAATTGTTCGAGATTTTCTGACCAGGGAATCACATCAATCTTCTTTTGAAGCTTATTCATAAGATCCTTCACATGTTCCCCTGCTTTACCAATTGCTTTCCCTACGTCTTCTTTTTTAACTAAGAATATAATTATTTCAGAGTTATTTTCGGGAGATTCAAATATTAAACAATCTTTAATAATAGCGCCAGAAATGTTATTGAAAAGCGATATTAATTCCATAGATTTTCTGTCGAGTTTGATATTTCTATGTAACATTTTTATACGTTCCATTTAGCCTTTAATTATTTTTAGCCTTCAAAGTCATTAAGTCCGAATCTCCAAAATCGTTGATTCCAATAACGGAGATCATGTATGGCTTGCCCATTGCTAACCCTAAATCCCACGAAGAACCTTTATATTTGTGTATAAATATGTTTTTATTTATAAGAGAATTATAATAACTTACTTGGGCTTCCAATTCGGATGGACAGTTATTTGCGATAATGATCATCTTAAAAGGATCTTGTCTTAGTTGCCTTAAGACTTGTGTTTTACCAAAAATCATTTTACCCGTCTTATAAGCAACTTTTATATTAGTATCAATATCGAATTCTTTTACTTTCTTTCGGGATAAATCGATTGTATCGCTTATCTTTATGTTTTTCCTTGCCATCGTCATAACTTACTGTATCAGTTTTAAAAATCAAAAATAATGTAATTAAAAAAATACACAATAACTTAAAATTTTATCGCATGTTCTCCTATTTCTTGCTTTCAAGGATTAGCATTAAAAATGACCTTTAACTTTTATTTTTTTATTGTTGTATTTAAGAAGTTTTAAAATCGTTGGTTAGTATTATAATTCGTGCTGTGTAGCTTTTTTATATATTATTATTCTTTTCCTAACTGTTCTAATATTTTGAGGTTAGCATCTAAGTCGAACATAACATTTACTCGACCTGTCCCGATTGGACTGATTTGACCAATAATTACATTTTCGGGAATTCCAAGTAATTTCTCTTCTTCACCATAAAGCCCAGCATCTAATAATTGGTTTACTGTGACCTCAAACGCTGCTCTGGCAAATACACTCGTTTTAGAACCTGAAATTCCGTGCCTTCCAATTGATTGAATTGACCCTTCTACGCACATTAAATCGGATAAAATAATGAGGTGCCTTTTATCAACATCTAAACCTTGTTGTTCTAAAACTTTTTGAGCCTCTTTAATTATCATGTTTCGAGCTGCCTCGATTCCATAGAGTTTTTCGATTTCATGAATATGATTTGACACAGTCCTAGTAGTATCTACCCCTTCGATTTGAACGACGCCATGCATATTTGTTCCTTCGGTTTTAATAACCCATTCCTTTTTATCGTCAGTTGGGGTTAGTAAACCTCTCTTAATACCACGTACACCTTTAACTACTTTTTTAAGTATCTTTTCTCTTAATTTTTGCAGATTTTGAATATCTTCAATTTGAGGATCAATTATTATAGAATTACCTTCGCGTTTAATTGTTCCCTTCTTTTTATATCGTTTTAATATTTCAGGAATAGATTCTATATCGATACCGCGTTTCTCACAAATTTCGGGTATTAAGTTGATGATAATGTTCCAATTGACAAAATCTAAGTCAACATCATGAGTGATTTGTTCAATGCGAATTTGTTCTATTCTTTTGTGAACTTCAATTGCTTTCTCTTCACTTTGATTATACGGTTCTTCTAAATAGATTGTTTGTTGAGGTGTGCTTGGAAAACGTCGAGCATCTACTATTTCTATAAGTCTAGGAAGACCTTGGGTTACGGAGAATTCTTCTACGCCCGCGTAATGAAATGTTCTTAGAGTCATTTGTGTTCCTGGTTCTCCAATACTTTGAGCTGCTACTGTTCCGACAGGTTCATTAGTTTCGACAATAGCGTTATTATAATTAATATAAATCTTGTTTAAAAGGTATTCCAGCTGTTCTTCTTCAAGATCTTCATCTTTGATACGATTTCTGATTTTTTCAATGAGATCGACGGGAATACCATCTACTTTGAGTACTTTTAATTCATCCTCTAAAATTTTTTGAGTTACTTTTACCATTTCATTTGACCTTTATAAAATTTAATAAATTATCCTAATCTTTCTTTTTTCCAGTCTAAATATCCTTTTGTTAGTTTCCCTCTCCATTCTGCGTTTTTACTCGTCTCCAGGTTATACAATTTCCTCAATTCTTCTTCACTGAGCACTTGATCTTTCTTAGTTGCTTTTTCTTGCTTTTTGGGTTCATCTTTGGCAGTTTCTTTGGGTGTAGATTTTTTATTAGCGGGAGGTTTTTTAGTTGTTTCTTTTTTAGCTGTAGTTTTGGGTTTTGGACTTTTTTTGATTTCCTTACGAATTTCATTTAAATCAAGTGCTTTAGCTTTGAGCAGAAGAACATCAAGATTTACAGCATCAGAATGGTCGGTATGCATAGGATCTATACCGTCGTCACCATAGCAGAATTGTATGATGTTTTTATCACTATTCCTTACAGTCCCATCATTTTCGATGATCATGTCTTGTAAAGCGTTTACCAATCGTCTTTGCATATATCCACTAGTAGAGGTACGAACAGCAGTATCCACTAGACCTTCTCGACCGCCCATAGCATGAAAAAAGAATTCCTGGGGATTTAGTCCTTTTCGGTAAGAACTTTCGACAAAACCTCTTGCTTGGGGTGTTAAATCGTCTTGTTTAAAATGTGGAAGAGTTCTTGAACTATATCCTCTATTAATTCTTTCACCTCTTATCGCTTGTTGACCAACTACAGCGGACATTTGACCCAAATTTAAAATATTTCCTCTAGCTCCCGATTTTGTCATAATGA
>JAGXNP010000117.1 GCA_019894885.1 Promethearchaeota archaeon
GTATTAGGCCTCTTTAATAATCCATTGAAAGGACTCGAGCATATTAAAAGGAGTCATATGGGGAACGATATAGCGCTAGAGGATATCTCACCCTATTTGCGAAACCTTGTTAATTTAGAAGATTTTAATGGGAAAAAGTATCCAGATTCTGACATATATCCTATTTGAGTTAATTAAATCATCATTATATTTTATATATATAACTATAAGCCGATACTTTTCTTTTGCTTTTTCTAAATCAAAATTTTCTAGTTAAGCAACACATAAAAATAACAAAATCTAACTGAAGGATGGTTTATAGCTGTAATTATTATAATTCAAATATAAAGGGAGACTCCTGCCACCAAGACCTAATAATAAGGTCAGAAATAAAATAGGGGGAGGAGGGCGAAATGAGTGTGTATTACACACTACCAAAAGACAAAAATCCAGGGCGGGGCAGGAGTCATGTTTTTATATATTATCCCTATTTTATTTTTTTTAAATTTGTTTTGCTTTATATTTAAATCTTTATCTTCAACGATTATTATATGTTATGCACATATAAATTTTTATCTTATGATACTAATATTTTTAGTCTTATTTAAAAGAATTGTCAATATTTTGAAACTTTTGTCTGAATTAAATGATTTTTAGCCTTTTCCGATTACAATTTTCTTAATTTTTAGTTATTTGATCGTCAATTATTTTTTATAATGAGAATTATCTTTAACAAATTAAAAGAGTGTTTTTTTGTGTACGGTAAGAAGTGACATTGATGAAGGAAAAAACAAAATCACATCGAAACGAACGAGATAAGGCTGAGAAAGATTTAAGTTTAAATGTTTGGACTTTTTCATTCGTAATAATTGGTTTTGTAGCTTCTTGGGTAAATATGACGTTCATACAAGATGCTCCTCGCTCAATTGAAGTTTTAGCGTTTCTTTCAATCATATTCACGACGATGATTCCGGGAGTAATAATAGCCTTAATTAACAGGTATTGGGGATATGGTTATTTGATAGGATTTGCGAGTGCGGGTATCCCGTTTTTAATTATTGTAGACCTCTTTATTGGAGGTTACACTTTCGCAACAACGCTATTTATATTTATTATATTATGGTTAATTTTTTGGAAGGCGTGGCGTAGTTTGAGTTCAATAAGAACTGGTTCACTTGCGGAGGAGCATATATAAATTCTATAATAAAACAATCTGTTTACACTTAATACACGGTTTCCTATCAGCCTGAGCTTTTTTTGCGCATTCTAGGCAATAAATTGTTTTACACTTAGGACATGTGTAAATATCTTCTGATAAATCCCCTTTATGAAACAGACAAAAATTATCTGATGTGATAATAGAAGGGGGAAGGGTTGGGGGGAGTGGTAATTTTTTATCGCTCATTATATGAGAAGTCTACTCATTATGGATTGGAATATCTTCTATTGTGACATTAACAATTTTCTCAATTGCTAGGAATTTTTCTTTTATAGCGTCTATAGACATAGTTCCTGATTTTAGAGTGCCTCCTAACAGATAGGTCTCGTAGAAGCAATTTTCCAGCTCATAACATATTCCCGTAGTATGCAGGATGTCTTTACTTAAGTTAAGTTCGTTAAGTACGGTCGATATTCCCTTCACAAGATCGGGCGAGAACTCAATTAACTTAATAAGAATTTTCTTTATCTCACTCGTATTAGTAGGAAAGCAGCTAATTTTTATTGAATCTTCGCGAGAAATGAAAATTAGCAAGTAATAAGGAGCTTCGTTTATTTCCGCTTTAACATCTTCTGGGAAAATAGTGGAATTGAAATCTTCTCTTGATAAGATTTTACCAATAGAAATTTTATTTTTTTGTTTTCCGTAGTTGTTATTTGCACCCATTTTCATCAAAAATTAAAATGTAATAAGAAGAGTCTATGTCTAATAATAAAATGATTTTATTTTAAATTTTTAGTTTTTTTTTAAAAAGTAATTCTATCATTTAAACAGATACTAGCCAGTTAAATGCAATAATAATTAGATTAAGCTTCGGCTAGCTCAAAAAATTATTTAGATGTCACTAAGATAATATTTACATTTTAAATCTTAATTGTTTTCATTTTTTAGTAGAAATAGTTTTAGGTTAGAAAGTAGTCGAAAGATGTCATATAAATGGATTAATAAAAATTTAGAGAGAACTTATGGATTTGATATAGAAAGAATTAATTCAGACGATAATCGTTTTCACGCTATTTACTTCTTAGACAATATAACTGGTTCTTTACTGTTAAGCAAAAAATACACTTGCAACACTAAATTTTCTTCTCATGATGATTTGATAAGTGGGTTTCTTAATGCTCTTAATCTTTTTATGAGTGAGATTAAACCTGAATCAATGAACGATGAGATTCAAGAAGTTAATTTTAAAGAGAGTCGAATTTTATACGAAAGGAGAGGTAGATTATCAGTGATTGGAATTTCGAAAAAAACCAATTTACAAGTAGAGAGAGTAATTTTACATCAAATTATGGAAGATTTTTATTATAAGTTCGAATCTGCAATAAGGAATTTTAATGGAAACATAGACCCTTCAATTCTACAATATAAAAAAAGATTAGAAAATATGAATTTAAATACTTTATTTAAATTTGATGTCCAATTATAGCTTTAGATAAGAGTATAGAAGATTTCAACCTTTAAGTAGTATTCTCGTCCTTTTTCTTCCGTTCAATTTTTTCAATTTTTCCTTCGATTAAAGAGCCAATACCTTTAATATCCGGTTTAAGTTCCATTAGTTCTGAATCACGAATTTTTTGTTTTTCAATTATAAATGCTTTTTCCCCAATTGTTTTTTGAATAGCTTCACTAGATTTCTCAAAGTCAGGTTTTAATTCCATTCTTTTCTGATTCAATTCTTTTTGCTTCTCAATTCTAAACGCCTTTTCGTCAATTGAAGATTTAATAGCTTGACTCGTTTTTGTTATGTTTGGTTTTATTTCCATCCGTTTAGAATCCTCGGTTCTGTGCTTTTCTCGTAAAAAGGCTTTTTCTTGTATAGATTTGCTAATTATTTCTGCGGTTTTTTTTATATCAGGTTTAAGTGCACGTTTTTTTTCGTCAATTTCGCGACTTTTTTCCATTCTAAAAGCTTTTTCAGCTACTTTAGTGCTAATAGCGTCTCCAGTTTTTAAAAAATCTGGTTTCAAATCTATTCTCTCATAATCCTTTTCTCTTTGCGTTTCGCGTAGAAAAGCTTTTGTTCCAATAGATTGGGAAATAGTTTCTCCAGCTTTGCTAATATCTGGTTTCAACTCTTTAATTTTTCGTGCTTTATCTTTTTGCATATCAATCATAAATGCTTTTTCGTTAATCGTTGTCTTTATTGCCTCTCCTCTACCTTCAATATCTGGATGTATTTCCCTTTTTTTTTGTTCGATCTCTTTTTTTTTCTCAATTCTAAAAGCTTTTTCGGCTATTGTTTTGCTTATGGCTTCACCCGTTTTCAGAAAGTCTGGTTTGATCTGCATTCTACTGAGATCGCTTTCTCTTTGTTTATCTCTTAAGAAAGACTTCTCCTCTACGGATTTACTAATTGCACTACTAGCAGTTTGTATGTCCGGTTTTAAATCTAGCAATACCGAAGTGCTCTCCTTCTTTTTTTCTATTAAAAAAGCTTTTTCATCAATATGTTTACTGATTACATCTCCTGTTTGTTCAATGTTAGGTTTAATCTTCATTCTGTGTTCATCAGATTCTCTCTTTTTTTCAATTAAAAAAGCCTTATCGTCGACTGTCTTACTTATTGCTTCACCTACGCCTCTAATATCAGGTTTTAGATCGATCCTTATATGATCCTCTTCTCTATGTTTCTCTCTCATAAAAGCTTTTTCACTTATGGTTTTTTCAATTGCTTCACCAGCTTTTTCGATTTCAGGTTTGATCTCCATTCTTATTAAATCTTGTTCTCTTTGTTTTTCTCTCATGAAACTTTTCTCTGAGATTAATGAGGATATAAGATTTTTACTCTCTTCAAAAGCAACTTTTCGTTCCTCCTCGGTTTTTTTGAAATAATCTTCTCTATCTTCTTTTTCTTTTCTATATAGGTCATCAACGATCTTCTTTTGTCTCTCTATTTCTTCGGGGGTTAATGGTTCATCGTTTTCTTCCAATTTTCTCACCATAGGAGTAAATAATTGATTTTTTTAAATATAATATCAAAATTGATATTTAATAATTTACTTATCGAAAAATTAATAAATTTCAATAATCTTTAAGAAAAAATAAAAATTCCTTGTAAAACTCTGGAGAACCCGAAGAGCTTAGGGATGGACAATTTAAATGAAAAACTTATTTTATAGGTATTGGTTCAAACGATTCGTTCGATACCGCTTCCATTAAACTAAGCATTGTTAGTCTCATCGTAAGCATTTCCATTACTTCTATAGAAAGGTTTTGATAAGTTTCTGAGTTTTCTATAAGATGGTATTCTTTAGCTAAGAGATCATATTTGTGTAATAATTCCCTACTCAAGATATTTTGATTGTCTAACTTTATGATCTGAGTCTTTAACCAATTATCAATTTTAGCTTTAATTTTGATCTCAATCTCTTCAGATAGAAGATATGTTATTTCTTCTGCTTTTTTTAATTCTATTCTGTCAAGATAGTCTTGATCCTGATACATTGGTTTAAGTAACAACCCTAAATTAATAATAATTGGTTGAATTTGTAGTTTATCCAAAGAATCTGATAATAACTTAAGAACTTGTCTCTTTTGGGTTAATTGTGCATAATCAATGTATTCTTGGACAAATCTCATTAAAGCGTTTTTAATTAGAAGTTCTTTGAAATCAGATAATGATTCAATTTCCATATCCACAGTATTTTCAATACAAAAATATACGGATTTCATAAAAGGCTTAATAGTTTTAAATATTGAGAAATTTTGAATAAAGTATATGATGCTACCGAGAATTTCTAGTCTATCTGCTTCTTTGTTGTAGTATTTATTTAGTAACTGTTCCAAGTTAAAAGCTTCATCTGGAAGCAATAAGAATCGTTTTATTTCGGTATATTTTGAATCCAAATCCATTAATAAATGTATTATCTCATATTATTAAAAAAGCGTTATTTTTCATTTACAAAAAAGTAGAATAAAGAGAGGTACTAGTAAATATAACCATAGCTCTATCGAAATAAAGCTCAAAATTAACATTAGATTAACATCTTCTATGTTTTAAGTATTATAATGGCACTAGTGCGGTACTCCCATGTTCTTTAGCAGAATCAATAAGTGACATTAAGTCCTCAGTTGAAAGAGGAACTAAATCAAAAACAGTTAACCCAGATAATTTGAGTTCAGCCTTTACTGTTTCAGCTAGGTTGTTACAATCTCCTGAAAAGAAAACTTTACGCTTTCCGAATTCATTCCGAAGCTTTTCACCCACCTCGTTAATAGCACAATATCCTGCCACTAATCCTTTAGTAAAACCTTTTTCCTTCAAGATTTCTACAAGATTTTCGTCGTGACCTTTACCCATAACTAAAAACCAACCTCCTTTGAATTTTTCTTTATGATCATTAGCAAATACTTGTAAAGTAGTTAATGGATTGTTTTGACAACCTTCTCTACATAATAATTCAGTACCCTTCATAATCATAACATTCTCAGGGAACTCTTGTAATAAATCCCAGGGGTATTTCTCTGTATATTCGTCCAAATTTTTACCTATTACATGAATTTTACTTAAATCCCCTTCTCCCAATCCTCTCTTGTTAGCTATTTTAAGGTGAGGTACATCGTCTAAAGTTAAACCAAAAATCCTTGCTCCAACAACATCAACAGCCAAAGTATCTCTTCCACCGATCAAAATCTCAAAATTTTTAACAAGACGGTCTTCCCATGAGGTAGGAGGATAATGTCCATGAATTGTACCCTCAATTCCATCAATAATCGTTATATCTGGTTTAATATATTCATAAACATCTACTAATTTTGAATGTAGATTATAGTTATGATCTTTCCCTCGATCAGCATGTTGGGGAAATCCCCATTGATTTTTTATTCCGAGCGTCACTCCTGCCATTGAATGAGTTTTAAGTTTAGGAAGATTTATATAAGTGATTGAATCCCTATTTTGCATGATTTTCACGATAGTTTTAGGCAATCTAAAAGTTTTTAAGTTATATACCTTAGATTTATCTTCTGCAGAAGATTTCCCCTTAAATTCAAAAGTTTCCGTATCCTCTTCGTCTAAGTATACTATAGTTGCGCCAGTTTCATCACATACATCTTTAAAGCCGTTGATTGCAAATACGATTCGAGTCATGTTTGCTTGAGTAGAATTCTCCATTACATAAATCTTGGCACCTTTATCTCCAAGATATTTTATCACCTCTTTAAGTACTTCGGGAGATGTGTATGCGTGTTTCTTGAAATCTATTCCATTTACCTTAATATACACTTCTTTTGAGCTTTTTAAAATTGGTCCGGCTCTCTTTAAGTTTGAAAAGATTTCATTTACGGCTTTACTAACACCTATTTTTGTATCTACTATAAAAACTTCAGTCATTTAAATCATATTAAATCGATTTTATTATATATAATAGCGATTGATTATAAAATGATTTTTATAAAAAAAATAATATTTCAAAATGAAAAAAATTAAATATTAAAGACTATTTTGCTTTTCATAATATTTCATTTTGAAAAGAATTCTGTTACTTATAGCAATTCAAAAGAAATGTGGCCTAAAGGGTTTAAATTTTTTATAGATTTCTCTGAGGATTTAAAAACTATATTTATATTCAATACCGTCAAAAATTTTCCAGAAGGCTTGACTTACTACGATCTGAAGAAGTTTGGAAACATACCACACTCGAAAATTTATCGAATGATGAAAGATTTAGCAGAAGAAAAATGTTTATTAATAAAAAGTGATATAAGTAAAGAAACAGGTAGACCAAAACACCTTTATTTTCTAACAGATAAAGGAGAAAATAAATCGATTGACCTCCGTCAAAAAGTCGGGAAAATTTTTGAATTTATTAACCATCGATTTCCCGAAAGCGGAATGGAATTTGATCATGAGAAATTTTTGAAAGGCGCTACTTTTAGCGTGTGGTCTAGCCCAGTTGAATACATTATGCAAAAAGACATTACAAATGAAGAGAAACTAAACGTTTTAACTTACATGGAAAAGGATGTGAATGGAATATTGCTTAAAATTAGAAAAGAAAAACAAAAACTACAAAAAATTTTTAACATGAAAAAGGAAGAGTGAGAAAACTATGAATTCATTTCGTATGATATTCAAATATTGGGCAAAATCGAGAAGAAATTTCATTTTTCAGTTTACATTACTCGTACTATCAACGATTTTTTACACATTCACTCCCATATTTATAGGGAGAATGATTGGAGGGTTAACGAATACTACCGATTTACTAATGAATTTTTTATTTGTTTTATTGTTCGCAGTTTTGGTGTACTTTACCAATCGAGCTGCTAGACTTAAAGGTGCAGAAGTATCTGCTCGTGCTATATATTACTTACGAACAGATATTAGCAATGCAATCTATAGACAATCATTTTCATTTTTTGACAAGACTGAAACGGGTCAGTTAATATCAAGAGCTACAAGTGACATCGAAGAAACTCAAATGATTTTTGGGATGGGCTTAACTTTAGGATTACAATCGATTCTTCAAATGGTAGGTGTTTTTGTGGGTTTTCTATTTTTTAGCTTAGAACTTTCGATTATTTTGATCACGGCATTTGTTGGATCCTTAACAATATCCTACTTTATTGCTAAAAAATTAAAACCTATTTTTTTAGAAACTCGAAGTAGTTTTGGTGAGTTAACTAATACAATTAGGGAAAACATCGTAGGGGCTGAAGTTGTTAGAATGTTTAGCACTCAAGATAAGGAACACAAGAAATTTCAAATAAACAATCAACGATTTTACAAAGCGAGTGTCGATTCTGTAAAATACAACTCACTATATATGCCACTTGTATATGTTATTATCGGATTTATGATAATTATCACGTTTTTCTTAGGAGGAATGTGGTATATTGAGGGAAAAATAACTTTGGAAGCAATAATCACTTTAATTTCGTACATTGCTGCTTTAGGTTTCCCTTTAGTGATGCTGGGACAAATAATGTTACTCTATGTTCAAGCCGATGCTGCTTTAACGCGTGTCAGAGAAATACTTGACTCTGCTCCTGAAATTGAAGATCTTCCAGACGCTATCCCTTTAAAATCTGTAAGGGGTGAAATTGCTTTTGAAAATGTATCGTTTGGCTATACATCTGAGCATAGAATTTTGAAGGATGTTACATTTAAAATCCCTGAAGGAAAGAAACTAGCCATTCTAGGGACAACTGGTTCTGGGAAATCAACAATTATAAATTTAATTCCTCGTTTTTACGAAATTAACGAGGGTAGTATCAAAATTGATGATATTGATATCCGCAATTATGTCTTGAAGGATTTAAGAAGAGTTATTGGAATTGTTTCCCAAGATACTTATCTTTTTAATAAAAGTATATCAGAAAATATTGCTTATGGTAAAGAGGATGCTAAAGAGGAAGAAATCGTTGAAGCAGCTAAAATTGCCGAACTCCATGAGTTTATCAGGACTTTACCGAAAGGTTATAATTCACTTGTAGGAGAAAGAGGTACAAGGTTATCAGGGGGGCAGAAGCAACGCTTATCCATTGCCAGAGCCTTAATTGTAAAACCTAAAATTTTGGTTTTTGACGATTCTACAAGTTCAGTTGATGTTGAAACTGAATTTAAAATCCAAGAAGCTCTCGCAAAAATAATGACAGATACGACAACCATTATAATAACACAGCGTATATCCACAATTCGTAATGCGGATTTAATATTAATTCTAGATAGAGGTCGTGTAGTAGGTTTAGGGAACCATGAAGAATTAATTAATTCTAATGTTTTGTATAAGCAAATATATGAAACTCTGTTTCAAAAACAAAAATCGAAAAGAGACAACATAAATGAGTAGCAACAATAAGAAGGAAAAAGAAGAAGAGAAGGAAATCATTCAACCAGGGGTCGGTATGCGTCATGGTTTTATGATGGATAGTGGTTCGTCTAAATTAGAACACCCTCGACGAGAATTGTGGAAATGGCTTTTTTCATATTTAGGACAGTATAAATGGAAATTCATAACCCTTTTAGCTTTACTGTTACTTGGAACTTTAGTTACTTCAATAAGTCCCATTATTTCAGCGAATATAATAGACAACGGTATTGTGGCCAAAGATAGTTCCTATATCGTTTTTATGTCAACATTTTACTTTTCACTTCTTTTAGTTATGGCTATAACGACGTACTTTGCACAATACGGAATGGGAAAATTATCACAAAATATTACGTTCGAGATTAGAAACAACCTTTTCTCTAAACTTCAAGATATGTCCCTAAGTTATTTTGACAAGAGATCATCAGGAGATATCATGTCTATTACAACTAATGATGTGACTCTGCTAAATCAATTAGTTGGGGGTCAATTTGTTATGGTAATTACGAGCGTTGTTAGTTTAGTCCTAACTGTGATTATTATGTTCTTTCTTAATCTGTTCTTAGCTTTACTCTCTCTAATTATATTCCCTATATTTTTAATATTTACTTATTTATTTAGGAAGGTTGCAATGGGACTTTTTAAAGAATCCAGAAAAACAATTGGCAAGGTAACTTCTTCAATTCAGGAAAATATTGCGGGAGCTAAAGT
>JAGXNP010000118.1 GCA_019894885.1 Promethearchaeota archaeon
TTTCCCAACTTGTTGCCTATTGCATGGGGATGGATCAGGAATTTGTTGGGCTACAATATCAAATGATGGGAAAGTATTACATTTTTGGTGGCGAAGAAGTAAAAAAAGAAGAGGAGGCAATATAAATGGCCGTTAAAGAAGATAAAATGGAAGAAAGCAAAATTGAATCGGAAGACTCTGAAGAACCCAGAATTGGCGTTTTTGTATGTCATTGTGGTCATAACATTGCTGGAACTGTGGATGTCGCAAAAGTGGCAGATTACGCAAGAACATTACCAAATGTTATAAAAGCAGAGCATTACATGTTTATGTGTTCGAAACCAGGCGTTCAGATGGTTAAGGATTCAATTAGAGAGTTAGGAGTTAATAGAACAGTAGTAGCAAGTTGTTCAAAAAATCAACACGGTTTGACCTTTGCGAAAGCTATCGCTGAAGAGGGTATTAATAAACATAGACACCAACAAGTCAATGTTCGAGAATATTGTAGTTGGGTCCATAAAAAAGATGAAACAAAAGCAACAGCAAAAGCACTTCGATTGGTGGAGGCTGGAGTAAATCGCGCTAGAAAGCTTCAAGATGTAGAGACTAGACGAATTTCAACTACTAAAGCAGCTTTAGTTATTGGTGGGGGTATCGCTGGCCTAAGATCTGCTAATGATTTGGCAGAATTAGGAATACCTGTGTTTTTAGTAGAAAAAAATTCTACAATTGGAGGGCACATGACACAATTGAATAAAACCTTTCCAACGTTAGAGTGTCCGCAATGTTCGATATCACCTTTAACTAATGGAGTAGCGAATCATCCGTTAATTGAGCTTTATACAAATGCTCAAATTAAAAGCGTTGAGGGATCGCTAGGAAATTTTGAAGTTGAAATCGAAATTAATCCTCGCTATGTTAAAGATAACTGTACTTCGTGTGGTGAATGTTCATTACACTGCCCAGTAGAAGTTCCTAGTGAATGGGATAAAGGAATGTCTATGCGGAACGCTATTTATAAAGCATATCCTCAAGCAATTCCCGCAACGTTCGTAAGGGACAAGAAAGCTTGTATTGAGTGTAATACATGTATTAACATATGTCCAGTCCAAGCGATTGATTTTTCGATGCAACCTGAAACTAAGACGGTTAAAGTTGGCTCAATTATAGTTGCTGTGGGTTATAGCGAATATGATCCTACAGAAATTGAACCCTACCACTATGGGCAAGAGGGATATGATGATGTTATTACTCAATTGAAATTGGAAAGAATGTTATCACCAACTTCTTTAACAAATAGCGAAGTATTGCGACCATCTGACGGAAAACTTCCTAAGAGTATTGTAATGATTCAATGCGTGGGTAGTAGAAACGATCAAGTTGGCAATCAGTATTGTACTGGTGTATGTTGCAAATTTGCGATAAAAAACGCTCGAATTGTAAAAGAAATGTATCCTGATACCGATGTGACGATTTGTTATATAGATATACGAACTCCAGGATTAAATTTCGAAGAATTGTATAAATCTGCTCAAGAAGTTGGAGTCAGATTCATCCGAGGTAGACCTTCGGAAATTATTAAAGACCCTATAAGTGGAAAGTTAAAAGTTATAGTAGAAGACACTTTAAGCATGACTCCGTTACAATTAAGAGCTGATTTGGTTGTATTGTCTGCAGCTATGGTACCACCCGAAGGAATTGGACCGCTTGGTTCTAAGCTTAAAGTATTACGTTCAAAGGAAGGTTTCTTAAAAGAATTTCACATAAAGATGAACCCTACATTGAGTAGTAAAGGAGGAATTTTCTTAGCAGGTGCGATTCAAGGACCAAAAGACATTTCTGAAACCGTAGCGCACGCAGGAAGTGCTGCTGCATTAGCGGCTGCACCATTAGTTAAAGGCTACATAGAAAGGGAAATGTTGGTTCCAACTATAGATTATGATTTATGCGTTAATTGCGGAATCTGTAAAACAATTTGTTCACCAGCTGCTATTGACATTGATGAAAACGGAAGACCTACAGTTAACAAAATAGCGTGTAGATCGTGCGGTATGTGTATGCCAAGTTGTCCAATGAAAGCAATTCAATTGATTAATTTCACAGATGATCAACTATATGATGAAATAATCGCCGTATCAGGCGGAGGTGCTGTGTGCGAATGAGTGATTGTGAAATTCCTGATGAATATATTCAAGAAAGGATTCAGAATATTGTTGTTTTTATGTGTAACGAATGTGGTCAAGGCTCAGCAAACACTGCAGGTGTCGCTAGAATGTCGTACGATGCTGCAATAAGAATAATTAGAGTACAATGCACAGGTCAAGTTGGACCGATTCAGATTATGGAAGCGTTAAATAACGGCGCGGACGCTGTTGCTTGCGTAGGATGTTGTTTAGGTGCGTGTCATTTTTTTAATGGTAACGTAATTTCAATGCATAGAATAAAATTGATGAAAAAACTCTTTAAAGAGTTAGGTTATAGCGATCAATTTGTAAATCAATACACTTCGCGAGCTGCGGAAGGTGAAACTGCTGTTGGTGATTTCGAAGATATTATAGATCGATTAACAACTGCAATTCAAGAAAAGGGGACGATAAAAGATGGATGTTAAAGTATTCCAATTTAACGGTTGTAAAAAGTGCTTCAATGAAACTTTATTACTTAAAGAAGACGCTAAATATAAAGTAGAATTTGTCTCTGATCCAAAGAACTGGAAAGGAGAAAAAGGTGACATATCAGTTATTACAGGTTATTTACTTCCAAGCGATTTGGATCACTTGGAACTCATAAAGAACAATTCAAATAAAGTTATTGCTTATGGAGACTGTCCAGCTACAGGTGGAGTTTTTGCATTAGCAAATCAAAAAGGACACGATGTTACACCTCTAGCAAACTTAATTGAAGGTTCAAATAGAGTTCATGGATGTTTAGGCGAAATCGAAGAATTAAAATTTGCGATTAGTGGAATAAATGTTCCAAAATTAAAAAGTTTATGTCAAGTTTGCTCCAGAAAAGCAACTTGTGATTATTTAGAAGAAATAAATAGACAGATTGAGTTAGAAGATTCTGAAACTTGTTTTAACGACTTAGGTTTTCTCTGTAGTGGCTTTATTGCGACCGAGTGCAAAGAGAAGTGTATTGATTATAATACTCCTTGTAGAGGTTGTAAACCAAGCATAGATCGTTCTGGAATTCGTATGTTAGCAATGTTCGGCACATTAGCTGGAAACATTGAAATTGCAACGGAACATTCAGTTAAGGGAGCAACTGACAAGTTAGGCGATGATGACGACGATCTAACAGATAGCTTACCTGATGTAGTCGGGAATTTTTTCAGATTTACATTACTAACTTCAGGTTTACCAAAAGGTAGAATCCCTTCTTCAGGAACTCTGTTAGAGGATGTTTTCATTGGAAGGTTGATTGAGGAGATCCCTTTGATAACAGGGCTTTTAGGTGGGGCAAAATCAATATCTTTAACGCTTAAATTCATAGAATCTTACGAGGATGCAAATCAAATAGAAGTAAGCGAACAGACAAAAAAATACCGGAACGAACTCCTAGAGTTAGAAAAAGAATTACAAAAAGCTATCGATAAAGAAGATTCAGCAAATTATAGAGAGATTACTGATAAAATCCGATTTATTGCTGGAAATATGAACTTATCAAACATATTTTTTAGTGGTTTTAAGTCAATTATCGATGTTAACGATGACTTTAACGAGTATAAAACCCATGTTTTTGATGTGGTGGAAGGAACCTACAAAAATGGTTCCATTGAATATACCATTAATCCAGATGGTATTATAACAGAAATTAAAATTAACGAGAAATTATTATGAGTTTTGAACTATTAAAAAGTGAGATTATTGACGCGGGTTTATGCCAAGGCTGTGGATTATGTGCAGGTTACTGCAAACATATTGAAATAGACACATTACGACCGATCCTTAAAGATTATTGTATCCTTGAGAGGGAAGGACAGGACTGTGGTAAATGTTACCAAAACTGCCCTCAAGTATCACAGAAAAAGTTTGAAGAACTACAACCTTTAGGGATTTATTCCTTAAGAAGTAAGGACTCTGAAATATTAAAGAAAGCGTCAAGTGGAGGATTTGTCACAACAATCGCAAAACACCTCTTAAAAGAAAAAGACTTATCTGAAATCGTTATGGTACAAAATATTGATGATTTACCAAAAGCAAGCATTGTAACTGATCCTGATGACGTAGTTCAAAAAGCAGGGGTTGTTTACGGGCGATCAGGGGTATTAGAAAAATTAGTAGAAGTTACTGGAGAGAATTTAGAACCTTTAGGTATCGTTGGAGTTCCATGTGAGATAAGAGGAGCTGCTGAGATGGGAGTAGAAATGAACCGGGATATCCTTAAAATAGGATTATTCTGCAATTCAAATATTAGAACTGAAGAAACTGATAGAGGATTAGTATGCTCACCATGTTGTGGAGGATGTCCTTCAGGTGTTAACGCACAAGGTTATATATCATTGATTCGCGAGGGTAAATATCTAGATGCTGTAGAATTAATCCGTAAAGACAATCCATTGCCTTCTATTTGCGGAAGAATCTGTACGCATGAATGTGAACACGGATGTACGTTGATCGGCTCAGATCATCCAGTGGCAATTAGAGAACTAAAAAAATTCATAACAGAGTATGAAATTCAACAAAAAATACAAAAAAATGTGAAGACTAAGAAAAAGCTAGGAAAGAAAGTAGCAATAATAGGTGCTGGACCGGCAGGTCTTACGGCAGGATATTTTTTATCACTCAAAGGCTATTCTCCAACAATATTTGAAAAAACAGATCAAACGGGTGGCATGCTTAGATTTGGTGTGCCTCAATTTCGATTACCTAATTATGTCTTAGATTACGATGTAGAGGCCATTAAAAATGCTGGTGTGGAAATAGTATTCAACAAACCATTAGGTCCTGATATGACTATTGAAGATTTAAAAAACGACGGATTTGAAGTAATTTTTATCGCAACAGGTCAATATAAACCACGAACATTACACTTAGAAGGAGAAGAACTTCCTAATGTACATGTGGCTATTAATTATCTTATCGATAGAAAATATCGCGATTGGAAGAACCAACAAGAATTCAAAGGTAAAACGATAGGAATAATAGGAGGTGGAGCGGTAGCTGTTGATGTTGCTCAGACAGCTCTAAGGCTTGGTGCAGAAAAAATCCATCTTGTTGATATCATGACTGAAAAAGATCTTGAACTCGTACTTCGAGAGATTCCTGAAGAAGAATTAAAATTCATGGAATATCATTTTGAAACTTCTGTATTAAAAATTTCTGAAGGAGAAGGAGAAAGTCTAGTGTTAAATAGCTATAAAATTCAAAGAGGTGAAGCAAATGATGCTGGTAGACGCCCAATTAATAAAATCGAGGGTTCTGATTATGAAATCAATGCAGACGCTATAGTTATCGCAGTTGGTCAAGCTGTTGATTTTAATTTGATAGATATCGCAACTGATAATAAACTCAAAAAAGAGCGGAATAAAATTGAAATTAATCCAATAACTTTTGAAACTAATATTCCAGGAGTTTTTGCAGGTGGAGATACAATTACACACTCAAAAGCTGTTGCGATTGCTGCAATCGCTCACGGTAAAGAAGCAGCTATTTCTATCGATCGATATTTAAATGGAGAAGAACTTTCAGCGGGTCGTTATCAACAAAGTAAAATGTTTTTTGAAGGAATTACCAGAACTCCAAAAGACTATTCATTAAAACCAGAATCTTTAGAAGAGGCGACTGAAGACATCCAATGGAATTTTGAGGAGATAGATGCTATGTTTAATGAAGAGATGGCTTTATCTGAGGCTCGACGCTGCTTAAGCTGTAATCATTACTGCTCACATTGTCAAGATTTTCCAGCAATTTATTCGGACTTTACAGCTGGAGAGGTTGGATCTGAACTCGGTTTCACAACCGTCGTAGCTTGGACAGAAAGGGGTAAAGAAATCATTGAAAAAGCTATAAATCAAGGATTATTTGAAGAAGGAAGTGTTAACGAGGACGAATTGAAGAAAGCTATCAATCTAAAATCAAAACGAGAAATGGAAGTCTTAGAAAAAACTCCAAGACAACAAGTTCTAGATTACATTAATCTTCAAGGCCCAACCACAATTAGCAATATATCAGAAAATTTAAGTTTAGAACCTAAAAAAGTACGCTATGAAGCTTTACGCTTGGTTCAGCTGAATCAGATTGAGATAAATATTGAACCTGACTTTGAGGAACCAATGTTTTCACCAATATGTGAAGAATAAATAATTAAAAAAATATAAAAAAAAGAGGTAAACTTTATGAAATTTGACCAAGAATTAAATGTATGTGGCTTAGTATGTCCAGTACCTGCGCTGAAAACCAAGAAACAACTCATGAAAATGAGACCAGGTACTGTCTTAAAAGTAATAACAGACTATAAACCCGCATCTGAATCAGTTCCCCGTGATTTAGCAAAAACTAAACATAAACACTTAGGAACGGATTTTCTTGATGACGAAGAGCTATGGCACATCTATTTTGAAGCTGTAAAGTAAATATTAGAAATCTTAACCCTAACTTTCTTTTTTATATCTTTTTTTATCTTAAACTTTTAAAATAACATACTAATCCTCCAAATTTGTCTACGATAGCACCAGCCTCGGATTCTTTACAGACGATTTTAGTTTTAATCTCAAGATTTTTTGCGATTTGTAAAATTCGATGGGTTTTGCTTCTATTTTTTGGATTTTTTAGATATTCTTCAGTTAGAGTAATATAATTTGGCTTAGGTAAATTAGGATTTTGCTTAATAAGTTTTAGTTCATGATCGATTTCTCTCCATGTATAAAGAATCTTTGAAAACTTTTCATTTTTATTAATTACCTCTGTCAGTTCTTCTATTATCAACAAACCCACCTGATTTGAAGTTTCATTAACGATGTCTTTAAAATATTCTTGTGTTTTTAGGTAATGTACATCCTTTTGAGTCTTCGCTTGGTTACCTATGATCTTAGAAAAGACAACCTGATTATCTCCTTTTTTTAATAACCATGAATGATGCTTATTAACGTGATAAAGAAACTCATCTGAATATTCTTCTTTCGGTGGGGAGAGTAGTATTACACTTCTGATACCTTCCTTAATTATAGGTCTTAATGTGTTAATGATTTCCTCATGAAAATGATATATTTGCTTTTCATTTTGATTTCTTCTCTTTCTTCCACGATTTATTTTTAAGTGTAGTCTAATAGTCTCACTAAATATTCTCCAAAATACAGCATCATTATCATGCAGACCAATAAGAATTGCTATTGGATGACCGCGTTTTGCCCGTTTTTTTCTTTTTTTAGCCATGATAGGATAGTAAATTTAATGTTTCCTAATTTTTTTAAATTCTGAATTAGCTAAGAAAAAAAGAATTATTGACTCCTTTGATTTATTTAAATTTAATACTCAATTCATTTAGGAAAAAAATTTGATATCGATATAGAATTAGGAAGATTAGTTGGAAACCTAAAACGAAGCACAAGCATTTAGGAACTAAATGTTTTTTGGTGTTGGGTTATTATTTTTCTCTAGTTTTGTTTTTGGGTTGGGTTGAGATTCTATTTTTGTTTTTCCTTATTTTTGCTTGGTAATAATGAATACGCCATAACAAACACAATTAGTATTGTTGTTACGGTAATGATGAACAGATATGCAAGATTAAATGCAAACAAAACACTAACTAATAAGGGAAATGGCAAAGCAATAAGAGAATTGTAATGTTTAAATACATCGGATTTATTTTTCATATTATGAACGAGTTTAGAGACAATTTTGGGGATGGATTCCAACAGAAGTCTAAATACATTAGGAATAAGTTACCTCGACACGCTTTAGATTGGTCAAGAAAGCCCAAACCATTTAAAACTTATCCTGATGCTGTTAAAAAGATCAATCTACCTGCCCCGAAATTTGACGAAACAATCCAATTCTGGAGCGTAATCAAAAATAGACATTCGACTAGAAAATTCACCGAGGAACCTTTATCCTTTATGGATTTAAGTTTACTTTTGTTTGGTATGTCTGGTTTAAATAGGATTTTTCCACAATTTTCGTTTAGAACAGTACCCTCAGCTGGAGGTTTGTATCCAATTGAAATATATCCAGTTGTAAATAATGTAATGAATTTACAAGGGGGATTGTATCACTATGATATTCAGAAACATTCAATAGAGCTATTAAAAGAAGGAGACTTTCGAAGAAAAGTTGCAGAAGGGTGCCTTGATCAAAAAATGGTATTCAACTCGGCGGTGAATTTCATCTGGACTGCTGTAATTGGTCGATCTCAATGGAAATATCTTCAAAGATGTTATAGGTACATATATTTAGATGTGGGACATATAGGTCAAAACTTTTATCTAATTGCTGAAGCACTTGGTTTGGGAGCTTGTACAATTGGTGCGTTGTATGATGATGAGTTAAATCAATTTCTCGAAATCGACGGAAAAAATGAAACTACTATATATGTTGGTGTAATAGGAAAAATTTAAAAAAAAAAAGGTTTGGATTTATTTCTTCCTTCCTCGAGCTAAACTTATAATTATTACGGCTGCAAGAGCTCCTAGTCCTATAACTAATCCAAGGATCAATCCAAGAATAAAGGGATCTAATCCCAGGCTTGGTATCGTAGGCGCAGTACAGATATTTTCTTCGAAAAGATTATTAAGACTACCTGTTTCGTTATAACAATCTAAATTATTAAGAAAAGAATTTCCAAATATTTTGTTATTATTACTTGAATCTAAATAAGTTCCATTATTATTGTTATTGGCAGTATTAGAAACGATTACATTGTCATCGCTTAATAAAAGATGGATTCCATTCAATCCATTTTTATTGGCAATATTCAATGTAATTAAATTTGAATCACTGCCTTCTAAGAAAAGACCATGCTCCGTATTATTTAAAGCTGTGTTTTGATATATGATATTGTCATTACTACTACTCATTAGACAAATTCCACTTAAATTGTTAAAGCTAGCAATGTTCCCTCTTATAAAATTTCGAAGGCTACCAGAAATTACTCTAATACCAAATTGACCGTTATGATGCGCATTATTATTTTCAATTTTAGAATCATCAATACTGTAATATCTAATACCGTTTTCAAGATTATTATAAACCTCGTTGTCCACACAAGTAACATTTTCTGCGCCATTAATCCTAATTCCATTTCCAGTATTATTAGATGTTGTACTCTTAGATACAATTGAATCATCACACCCGGAGAGGTAAATTCCTTCATCTCCATTATGATTGGCTATATTTTCATCGAGAGTACTATTATGACTTCCAGCTGCTAACTAAATTCCGTCATCTTGGTTATTGTTGGCTGTATTTTTTGAAATTGTATTAAATTCTGAGGTTGTTATTAGATGGATTCCGTATAAATTGTCGTTTACAATATTGGATTCAAGCAGGTTATGAGTACTTTGTTCTACTCTGATTCCATCATTTATACTCTCCGTAATCGTATTTGCTGAAATTTCACACCAATGACTCTGAAAAATCCGAATACCATGATTACCGCTATTTGTAACTGTATTACCTAATATTTGCGTATTATTTGAGATATCATTATTTATGCTAATAGAATTATTTATAATAGTATTGGTAC
>JAGXNP010000119.1 GCA_019894885.1 Promethearchaeota archaeon
ATAATAGACATTCTATGAAGGGAAGGTTGTCGATTAAACAAAACTAAATCACCATCAGCTAAATGCCGTTCAACGGTATATCCTGGAGCAAGCATTTCTGAAATAATTTTACGATTCTTTACGTAACGTAAATCTATTCTTCTACGATCGCTTCTTATTATATAATTTGCTCCTGGATGGTTAAAAGGTCCATTAAGAACGAGTTGTTTCATTTCTTCGATGTTCCAACTGTTTATATTTGTAGGTATGGTTAAAATTTTAGCTATTTCCATTGGTACACCTACGTCATTTATACTGATGAAAGGGTTTGGAGAAATTACAGAGCGTGCGGAAAAATCAACTCTTTTTCCACTTAAGTTGCTTCTAAACCTTCCTTCTTTCCCTTTTAATCTTTGTGTAAGAGTTCTTAACGCTCTCCCTGAACGATGCCTTGCTGGTGGAATTCCAGAAACTTGATTATCGAGATAAGTTGTAATATGATATTGAAGTAATTCCCATAAATCTTCAACGATTAGATGAGGTGCACCTGCATCGATATTCTCTCTAAGTCTTTGGTTAATGCGAATAACATCAACTAATTTGTGGGTTAAATCATCTTCAGATCTAATTCCACTATCTAACGTAATAGATGGTCGAGCACATACGGGTGGAATTGGTAATACAGTAAGTATTACCCATTCAAGTCTCGCATTTTCAGGGGATACTCCTAAAATCCTAAGGTCATTATCAGTCATTTTTGTAAGACGTTCTAGTATTTCAATAGGAGTAATCCTTCGTGAGCCCTTAGCTTCTTCTTCTTCATAAAAAGTAGTAGGTTTTTCAATTACAACTTTTTTCTTCTTTGCACCACAATACGGGCAAGCTTTACTTTTTCTTGCACGCTTAAACACGATTTTCTTAGCATCTTCATCAGTTTCAAAGAAAATTCTACGGTGCGTTATTTCTTCTTGCCTGAATGTTTCCATTTCTTCTTCGGTTAACAGTAACCTTGAACATTCAGGACAGATGCTTCTTAGGACTTTAAGGACTTTTTTCGCATAACCGACATGAATAACAGGTCTAGCTAATTCTATATGCCCAAAGTGCCCCATACAATTACTTACAAGGTTGCCACAAGTCTGACATCTCTGTCCCGGCTCAATAGTCCCTAATCGTTGGTCCATAAGCCCACTGGGAATAGGCAAACCATCTTCATCATAAGTATCTGCTGTAATTATTCTGGCAGCAGACATCTTTCTAATTTCGTCCGGACTTAACAACCCGAACTTAATTTTTTCAATTAATTTAGTACGACTGAATGAATAACTCATAAATCCAAAATAACCTCAATTTTTGAATTAATACTATAAAACATTAAAGAATAAGTTAACAAGTTCTGCACTATAAAGAAATTAAGCAAGCAAATATTAAAAATTTTTCGGATTAGGCATTTTTTTATCTATTCTTTTATTACTCTATATCAAGTTGTTTATTTTTTAGATGTATTCACTCAAGTTATGATGAAGATAAAGAGGTTATTTAAAAGTAAATTAATGGTGTTCTGCATTCAAATATTAATTTTACTGATATCTAGCGTGATATTTAATTATCGGATTCAAATTGATTTTGATTTGAGTACTGACCCTCGAGCAGGGGAACAACAATTTATTATCCAATTTCTTGCAAACGTAATTTTATATAACACTTCTTTTGGTTTTTTATACATAAACATTACATGGGTAATTGTATCGTTATTACCTATTCTCATTTTTAACAATTACAGAAAAGCTTATTCAATGAATTTAACAACTTTTTTTTTTCCTAATTTCTTTTTTTATGTTTTCTATTGGAGGTATTCAATGACATCATTTAGCTCTGCTTTACCAACTTTTTTAGTCGGGACTATCGCACTAGCAATTACTATCTTATTCATTTCCATAGGATTATCATTAATCTTTAAATTAATTAGAAATTTTAGAAACGATGAGAAGAAAGAAGATATAAAGGAAATAGAATTAAAAAATAGCTCAGAATGCCCTCAATGTGGAACTAAATTCAATTCAAAACCTAAATATTGCTATAACTGTAACAGTCATTTAAAAGAAGAATTAGGTGAATAAATTGGAAGATTTTGGCAGTAAAGACTTCTTAGATTTATTATTTAAACCAAAAAATGTTCTCATATATGATGCAAAGCCCAAGATTTCTTTTTTCGTAGATGGATTTATTAGACAAGGATACAATTTGGAAAATCTCTATCTAGTTTCTACTAAAGATGAAGAAATTTTAGGCATAAAATGTTTAAAATCTGTTGATAATGTCCCTGTTGATTCGATCGATCTCGTTATTTTATCCGTTAGAAGAGACGATTTGGTTAAAGAATTATTAAACCTATTATCTCGTAAGATAGTTAAGTTTATTCATATTTTTACAGCGGGCACTGGAGAATTTGATGAAAAAGGTGTTAAAATTGAAAGGGAAATTAAAGAAATTCTTAATGCCTATCCATCTACGAGAAGCATAGGTCCAAATTGTATGGGTTTGTATTGTCCATTAGGAAAAATTGCATATTACTCCTCTTTTCCTACTGAAAATGGGGCTGTAGGATTAATCTTTCAATCTGGAGATTTACATTCTAAGATGGTAAAGTTTAGCGCTCGAAGATATAATATAAGATTTTCGAAAGGGGTGAGTGTAGGTAATTGTGTTGATATTCAAGTTTCTGAGTTCTTACAATACTTTAACGAGGACAATGAAACGCAAGTTATTTGTGTTTATTTCGAAGGTCTACCTGTTTTATATAAAAATGAGGGTAGAAGGCTCTTAGAAGTATTAAAAAATATGAGGAAACCCGTGCTCTTTATGCGCGGAGGTAGAACTGAGAGAGGTCAGGCAGCAGTATTAACCCATACGGGATCTTTGGCTTCAAAAGGTGATATTTGGAAAGCAATATTTAAACAAACGCCAATTATTGAAGTTCCACCATCTTTAGATGAGCTAATCGATTATACCTACCTATTTTCTACACATATACAAAACTATAAAGAAAAAAATAAAGAGGTAGAGTATCCCAAATTCAAAAATGTTTTAGTAATTTTGTGGTCAGGGGGATTTGGAATTTTAGCTACAGACATTTTAACAGAGTTAGGTTTGAACCTACCGATTATATCAGGAAAAAAGTTAGATGCTCTAAAACAGATTTATCCTATTAAGATTGGTAGTTTATGTAATCCTTTGGATATGCCTTGGATTATTTCAAGTAAGGTGTATTTGGAGGTTTGTAAGGCAGCAGTAGATGATACTATCGATTTAGTATTAGTAGTTACTGATTCTTGGAAGGATTTGGATGATGAAAGATTCAAAAATTTTTATAATAATTTACTTGGAATTAAAGAACATGTACATTCTTTAGATAAAATCTTAATGATTATATTACCCCAGTATCCAAGTGAATCACGGAAAATATTATCCAATAAACTGAAAAACGATGGATTTTTCGTATATAGATCAATAGAGAGCGCAGCAAAGTCATTTTTGAAGTTATACGAATATGGGAAAAAGAGGAAAGTAGCTTTATGACTGGAGAATTAATCGCAATTTTCGCAGTCTTAACTTTTGTAGTATCAAATGTCCTCTGTCGAAAAACTGAGCGTGATGCTAGCCCTGCTTTTATTAACTTTTTTCGCACTGCAATTGGGACTTTAACATTTATAGTGGTCACTATTATTTTAGGTATTTTTACATATATATTCTTAGTACCATGGTATTTGTGGATAATAACAATCCTAAGTTTTCTTTTTGGACAAGTAATTGGAGACACAGCATATTTTAAAGCGCAAGAAGAACTTGGGTCTACGATTGCTTTAGCGATTTCCATGACATTTCCTTTGTTTACAATTATTCTTTCATTAATTTTTCTAAATCGTACTTTTGAATATAAGATAATTCTATCGATAGTTCTTATTGGAGCAGGGATCATAGTGATAGGGAAATCTAAAATAAATGCTGAAAACAAAAACTCGCAAGATTCGGAAGTTCACCCTCAAAAATTAATTTCTCATACTCCCTTAAATTCAATTATCTACGCTTTAATAGCTTCGATTGGATGGGCTATTGGTCTTGTCATAATAGATTATGCGACGAATCTAATTGATCAAATCTTAATTACAAATGGAATAAGTTCCATTATTACTAACGTAATTCGCTTTCCATTTGCTCTGTTAATTTTGTTGGTAATGGTTTGGAGAGAAAACAGATTTGGTGATATTAAGCAAAAAAAGTACTCCTTTAGAAAACCGTCTCAAACATGGCTAATTCTGCTTATAGCTTCTATTATAGGTACTTCTTTAGGAGCATATCTATACACTGAAGCGGCTCACACAGCGGGAGCCATTGCATTGTCATTAATCGCGAGTGCAAGCCCCTTATTTTCGCTTCCACTAACCTATTGGTTAAATAAAGAGAGGATTACTAAATATGGTTTTTTGGGAGTACTTTCTACGACCTTAGGAGTAATTGTGGTTATAATATAAAAATTTACTCGTAATATCGCTCAAATAATTTCAATTCATCTGAAATCGCTTTTAATTTAGTATTTTCTTCATTAGCTAGAGAATCCTCGTCGTAGATATCGTAAAGATTTAAATTGAGGTTTTTTCTTACCTCTTTTTCTATTTTATTTATCTTCTATGTTTCCGATTATTACATTTAGTCCTGAATCCCTTAAATTTAAAGCTTGAGCACGACCTTGGCTTCCATATCCTATAATGGATATAACTTTTGAGCTTATAAAGCTTAAATTACCGCCAGATTCGTTAAAATTTTCGACCATCTTATTATCCTTTATAGTTTTTGAATTAGATTATCAGACTAAATTAATATTTTAGGCTTAAAAAAAGTAAAAAGGGTTTTTTAGAGCAATTTATCGTACTTAAAACCATGAGTATCCAAGATTTTCCTGGTCATCTCTACGAAAATTGCTCTTATGTTATAGTTTTTCTTTGCAGAAGTCTTAAAATATTCGACGTTATTGTGCTTTTTCCTAAAACTTTCTATTACTAATGCGTCAACTTTTTCCGTTTTTTTTACTAAATCACTTTTACATCCAATTAGTAACTTTGGAGTATTGCTTTGATTCTGTTTTACAAGATGTTCATACCACCAGTCCAACCCAAGTAATGTGCTATTTAAGTTGAACAAGCTGAAAACCATAAATATTCCATTTGCTCCATTAATATAATAACTAAACATTTGTTTAAATTGTTCTTGACCACCAAAATCCCAAAGAGAGAGCCTAACAAATGTTTCATTTCCGTCTACAATAATCGGAAGGTCATATGTGTAAAAATCAATTCCTATAGTAAGTCGAGTTGATGCGTCGAATGTATCAAAGCACAACCTTCTCGCTATACAAGTTTTTCCTACACCTCCTTGACCGAGTAGGCATATCTTGAAGATATAATATGGTTGTTTATCGGGTTCAAATGTCATTAACTACCAACTGCGAAGTATAGTCTCTTAAAAATCTATTAGTATCTAGAAATAAACATCATTATCGGTTTTAAATCTTTATGTAATAGAGAGAAATTTTTATTTTCGAATTGAAATATAGGAATTATGAACGAAAAAAATATGTTTCCCGATTATCAACCAAAGATCACACCTGACACTATTGAAGATTATCTTAGAAAGCCAAGTAATGTTTATAAAGTCCTTGGAGTAATTGGAGAACCTAGCATCAACAATTTAAAAACTATTATAACTTATTTCTTAAAATATAAAAAAGCCGCTGAGAATAATCCGGGAAGTACTCAGAAGGGAAATATTGCGATTGGAGCAGATGAGGACCAATACTATCCTTCGGAAGATGAATTGCTAGTTTCAGAATTAGGAAAATATATATTACAAGTGACTGAGTCTTACTCAAAACAGCAAATGAAGACTATAAAATTAAAAAATCAAATTGAGTCTCAACGATTTAGCTACCACGAGATAACTTTTAGACATGTAGATGTTATGGGATCAGGCCGATTCTTTTATGCAGAGAAAGCTCACATGGAAACAGTTATAGAATTGTGAAATAATACCAATTTGTTCTCTCGCGTTCAAAGAGGTATATATATGAATGGTTTTCAAAACGATAAAGAAAGAATTTGGAAGATTAGAGATTATATTCAAGAACTCGAGGATATAAAAGAAGGTATCAATAATTTTTTAAAGTCTCGTAAGAAATTGGACGAGGTAACTAAAAATTTATGGATTTCAGATGTAAAAGATTTTTACTATAATACTGTGTCCGCTTGGGAAATGCTAAATAGCGCTTCAAAAGGAAAATTAAAATATTTAGAGAATTCCAAAAATTTTTTACACCTCGCAAGAGGTCGATTAGCTAAATCTATAAGCGAATTAAAATTCTATAAAGAAGAGTTAGTATTTAATCTTGTAAAAGAAGTTGAAATTAGTTTTGAAAAATGCTGGAACGCTTTTTATTTTGAATTTGAAATTTTAACACCGAGTAAGAAAATAATTAAACCTATCGCAAGGATTATTAAAGTATCTGATTCAGAATATTACTTACCCTGTTCTGTCTGCGGTAAAAATTCTATCGAATATAAATTAGGTTATGGTCGGTTCGATGAACTAGAATCGCTTGTTTACAGTGGCATTACCCATAGTAGATCGTTAAGAAAAGATCTCGCGAACGAGCTATTTGAAATTCTGAAAAGTGAGGATCTTTTAGGAGTTCATCAATTCATGCAAAAATTTCACTCTGTCGAAGGATTAGATGCTTATTGTCCTAAGTGCGATAAAATATATTGTTGGGAGCATTATAACGCAAGAGAAGAATATGATGATGGTTTCTACGATTGTACTTGCGGTGAATGTCCAAATGGACATCGAAGGATGATTGATGATTAAAGTAATCTTCTTTTTACCATTTTTTGATAATTACTAAAATAAAAATTTATATCTTTATAAATAATATAAATTCTTAATTCCATTGAGACTTGAAAGGAGAAAAGATGAAGATGTTTATTAGAAGTGGAGAAAAAAATAATAATAGCAGAGATATAGCATGGAAAAAGTAAAAATCCACAGGAATATTGCTAAGTTGAAGAATATTGACATATTCTATCGTGATACAAAAACCGAAGGTCCGGTTATCCTTTGTCTTCATGGGAGATGGGGAAGAGGAGAAACCTGGGTGGATTTTATCCAACATTATGGAAAAGAATATCGAGTCATCGCTCCAGATCAAAGAGGTCATGGCTTGAGCAGTAAACCAATATCTAAATATTCGGCTGAAGAAATGGCTGCCGATATGGTTGAACTATTAGGATATTTAAAGCTGGATTCAGTTATTCTCGTAGGTCATTCTATGGGCGGTCGTATAGCTGGATATTTAACAACTCTATATCCAAAATATGTAAAAGCACTGGCTCTCCTCGATAAATCAGCATCTGGGCAAGTCAAACCAAAATCATTGCCGTTAAATCAAATTCCAACCATTGACCCTTTGACAAAAGATTGGCCTTTACCTTTTGCTACCCTAATTGATGCAAAAGAGTTTATTAAACAAGCTATGGATTCGAATTTGGGTTATCACTATTTTATGAATAGCTTGGTTGAAACTGTAGAGGGATATCAAATGATGTTCAGTTCTCAAGCTATGGCTGCCAACATTGCATATGAGGAAGATTGGTTTCATCTTTTACCGAAGATTAAATGTCCGGTAATGTTGGTAAGAGCAAAAGGCAACGATGCAGTTTCTGACGAAGATTTTAATAAAATGCAATCTCTAATCACCGATTGTGTAGCATACGAAATGTCACAACCCGATCATAATGTTCATTTGAGTAATAAAGCAGAATTTTATAGCTATTTTGATGGGTTTCTAAAAAAATTACAATCCATTTAATACAGGAAAATCGCATATAAAAGCTCTCTGTTTTTAGGGAAAAACAGCCTTGAACTATCGCCAAAATAACCTGGAATCCTCAGAAAAGTGGGGCTATAAGTAAAAGTAGTTATGGTATTGCTGAAGACAGCTTAGACAATGTATATGTATGTGGAATGACAAAACTTTATAAGTTAAAATTTCGATCATATCTCATGAGAGAATGAAAAATTCTATTGGTAAAGTTGATGTATCTTACGATAAAATGCTCAATTTTACAGCTACAAGTTTATTATTAATTTGGATATTCATCATTATTTTTGGAATTTTCTCCTCATTAAGCGTAGAATTACTCCTTAACATGCTATTTACTTGGTTTACCCTGACGTATGGTACTCCTTTTCTTTTTATTGCAAGTATTATAGGGTTTTTTCCAAGTAGGAGCGTTTCTATTTCATTAATAGATCTATTTAAGAATAAGCAATGGATAAAACCCTCTAAATTTATAAAGAGCACATTACTACAATTATTAATTGCATCTATGGCGTCATTTTTAGTTATTATCTTCTACGAAGCTTATAGCTTCACGGAATTCTTTTTATTATTTAATTCGTTTGCACTTCTCTTTCCTCTCGAATTTCTCGTATTATGCGTGTATTATTATCGTTCATACAGTTTTCCCAGAGATCAATATTTCAGAATTACACGTGTAAAAGGAGCACATTAATACAGTTTGTAGCACATCTATAACGCCAATTCTGAAAAATGAAGATCTTCCAGGAGTTCATCAATTCATGCAAAAGTATCACTAAAAGAAAAGAAAACTTAGAATTAATTATATTTATTATGACAAAATTCCTTATTATTATCTTTTTAATGATTTTTAAAGAAAAGGGAAATCAATTTAAGGTTCCACATGTGGAATCCCTGATGAAGCAAAACCAGAAAATGTATATGCGCTAATTAGTAAAACTCATGAGTATGAAAATTAATATTAAATTTTTTCTGAGATAGTATCTTTAATTAATGAAGAATTCTCCCAGTTTTTTACAATAATAGAAAGTCTACTTCTTTTAATTTCCCTCCTTGTGGTTAAAGTTGTATACATGCTATACAAATCTGTTATGTTTTTGCCATAAAGAAAAAGAACTATAGAGGGTGATATAGATCCCCCAATTCTCCAATATTTTATAGAACCCTCTTCTTTAATTTTTTTATAAATGCCTTTTGATGGCCCAACGGTCTCAAAAGAAGCTACTGCTGTAGAAATACCAGTAATTGCTTCAAAATTAATCACAGGTGTATATTGGACAAGTTTCATATTGCCAAATCTTTTCAATCGACGACTGATAGTTTTTTGACTTACATCTAAATCAGAAGCAATATCAGATATAGCCGCTCTACTATTGTTAAATAGATAGTAAATAATTCGCCAATCTAATAATGAAAAAGGAATATCAGCGGGAAGATGCATACGGACCTCTGATCTTCCCGTTAAAGCCACTCCGATTTTTAATAGTTCTATATTTATATCCTCAAGATGTTTTGCATCCTTACTGAAGATTATAAACGTAAAGCTTCCATCTAATTGTTGCCAAATTCTTTCAATTTCAGGAATACTTTTTAAATCCTCAAAAAATTGAATATTGTCCGTTTCTTTAGGAGGACGCATAAACGCAATATGTTGACGATATCCAAGTCGATTATAATTAAAATTTACTTTAAAACTCTCAATCACTCCTAA
>JAGXNP010000011.1 GCA_019894885.1 Promethearchaeota archaeon
TCATGAAACTATGCTAGACCGCAAGACAAGCGGGGCTATAAAAATATATTCGGGGAAGGTTGATGAATTGATTCATAATTATATAAGACCACAGGAAAATAGTAATAGAACGGACGTAAGGTGGGCTGCATTAACAAACAAAGAAAGTGTAGGGCTATTCGTTTCTGATATAGGGGGCACATATCTGAGTATAAGTGCGTGGCCATATTCTTTAGAAGATTTAGAACTAGCGAAGCATACGTACGATTTACCTAAACGCGAGTTTATCACTTTTAATATTGATTACAAGCAACAAGGAGTGGGGGGAGATATCCCAGCATTGGCTTCGCTTCATAAAAAATATATATTAAAGAGTAATGAGGAATATTCTTATACTTTCAGAATCAGAGGTTATTCAAAAGATAAAGGAGATTTTAATTCTCTTTTTAAAAAGATTCCTCCTTTAGAGTAGAGCGTATTTCTTCAATTTGTAAATTTTTTTATTTCTTTTGGTTTTCCTCCATCATGAGCAGATCGAGAAGCTTGAATCCCTGACATGCAGAAATTTGCCGCTACTTTTGCGTGAATAGATGCATTTGATCCGTTATTAATTGCTTGAAGCCAGTCGTTGAGTATTCGAACATTAGCACCGGAATATAATCCTTTGATACGAGGAATTACACTCGATAAATAATTACTATCAATTATCTTAGTTTTTCCTTTTCTATGTTTAGCTTTATTAATCTTATGACCATCAGCTAAAAATAGGCGCCCTGGTTTATCGAATTGATAACATTCATAAGTACCTACCCTACCTATTACTTGAATCGAGTTTCGAGTCGGTTCACGAGCAAAAATATAAGCATTTGCACATTTTGCTATAGCTGAGGATTCAGTTCTAAATAATGCGACTTGAAATGCTTTTGCTGGCTTACAAATTGGATCCCCTTGATACCCTCCAATATCGTTGGCAAAACTAGTAACTTCGATAAAAGGCATTGGATTCTTAAGCCCTCCTAACACTACTTGAGCAGGACCAATCGAATGGGCATACATCAAAGGATCAAATAATTGGTACCAAGAATCAATACGGGGAGTATCGACATCACCAAAACCTTGGTCTCTCCATCGGTAAGTAACATCATGCAAATATTCTGATTCTGCATACACTGGTTCACCTAGTTCGCCTGTTGATATTAATTGCGCAGCGTATAATATTTCTGAATAAAAACAATAGTTTTCTCCAAGTTGATACGCTTTGCCAGAAGATTCCTCAGCGTTTATAATACGCTTAATGTCTTTTTCTTGAAGTGCCATTGGTATTTCAGAAAAAACGTGTAAATCCGATTCTAAGGCCGCTACAGATTGATCTGCATGATATTGAGGTGGACTACTAATAATTATAGCATCTAAATTTTTTGTGTCTAAAAAATCTTCAAAAGTCTTTGCAACTTTTATACCTTCGATTTTTTTTAGTCTTTTGTTTGTGTTCGGATTGGGATCATATCCAACAATCAACTTAGTTTTACCTTTTAATAACGGGTGACTATCAAGCTCAGAATGGAGGCTTATCGCATTTAACCCAAAACCTACAATCCCAATACGTAGTAGATTTGCCATAACTAAAGATAATTTTGGAAAATATTAATAGTTAAGTATCAACGACAAATTTGTAAGATTTGTGTCCATTATGTTTAATTTTTGTAAGAGATTTCACTATTTATGGATAAAAAAATAGTACTAATTGGAGCGGGAAGTGCGGCATTTGGACCACCAACATTTATTGATTTGAATTTAAGCAAAGTGTTAGAGGGTTCTACAATCACCCTTCATGATATAGATGAAGAAAAGTTAGAGATGGTTCACGCTGTAGTATCTGAAGACAACAACAAAATTGGTAATAAATTTAATATCGAATGTACACCAAATCGAGAAAAAGCGCTCAAAGGAGCAGACTTTGTAATAAACTCTACTGAACATGGAGATAGGTTCGAACTGCGTTGGCAAGATAATACGATCCCTAGAAAACATGGTTCAACAGAAAGAATGGGTGAAAATGGTGGTCCTGGAGGGTTTTTTCATAGTGCTCGTCAAATACCTGAGATTATTAAGATTGCTAAAGATGTAGCGAGAATATGTCCCGATGCTTTTTTTATTAACTATTCAAATCCCATGTCCCGTATATGTTTAGCTTTGAAAAGAGCAGTACCTAATCTGAAAATGTTTGGGCTTTGTCATCAAATTGGAGATCTGACATCATATAATTTACCTAAGATAATAGATAAAAAATTAAGTGATGTTCAAGTAATTACTGGAGGTCTTAATCACTTTGCATTTTTGATGGGGTTAAAAGATTTAAAAACTGGAGATGATTTAATGCCTGTTTTTAATGCAAATTATCAAAATTACTTTCAAGGGAAGTGGGATCGATTCCACTATGCTGATCTTACCTTCGAAGTTTATAAAAGGTTTGGTTGGTTTCCGTACGTAGGTGATAACCACATATGCGAATATCTACAATTTGGTTCTTATTATACAACAGCACAAGATTTAACAGATTGGATTACTAGAATGGAACAGGAGAATAAAGGCGTTAACGCTCATCTAAAGAAATACTATAAGAGATTAAAAAACGGTAAATATCCTAAAAAAGGTATGCTTATGAGAGGTCCCTCTGGTGAACGAGCAATCCCCATTATCGAAGCTATAATCGAAAATAGTAATTCGTATGAAATAGCTGTAAATATACCTAATGATGGAATTATAGAAAATCTTCCTCAAGATTTAGTTATTGAATGTTCTGGAACTGTTAATAAAGATGGTATACAAGGAGTTAAGTTAGGGAACATTCCTAAGAATATTGCAGCAATATTACGTATTGAAGCCTCTACTCAAGATTTGTGCGTTGAAGCTATATTACAGGAATCAAAACAACTAGCTATTAACTGTTTAGCAATAGATGTGAATTGTGGAAGTTTTGATATGGCTGAAACAATATTTGATGAGATGATGGAAGTACAAAGAAAGTATCTACCTAATTTTAAATAATTTTTATATTAAGCCATCTTTAAAATTATTCAAGGTGGATCACATTTTGAAATGTTTTTTATCATTTGATATCGGAGCCAGTTCAGGAAGAGCTATTGTAGGGACATTAAGTGATAACAAACTTGCTTTAGATGAAATTTATCGTTTTCCTAATCGCGGGATTAGTAAAGATGACTCCTTTCTATGGAACATTTTAGGTATCTATACTGAAATATTAAATGGGCTTAAAAAGTATGTGTTAAAATATGGGAACCGTGTTGATGGCATCGGCATTGACACTTGGGGTGTTGATTTTGTTTTATTGGATGAAAATGACGAACTTGTTGGACCAAGCCACCACTATAGGGATTCAAGAACTAAAGGAATGCTTAACTATATGTTTGAGAAGGTGTCTAAAGAAGAGATATTCAATTATACGGGTATACAATTTATGGAGCTCAATAGTTCTACACAGTTATATTCTCTCATCCATAACAAATCCCCCAAATTAGCCATATCTGAAACATTTCTAATGATACCCGATTATTTAAATTATATATTATGCGGCAAAAAGTGTTCAGAGTACTCAATTGCTACAACAACTCAATTATTCAATCCAAATACCTTAGATTGGTCCCAAAAATTAATTGAAAAGTTAGGATTAAATTTAAAATTGTTTCAAAAGATTATTCCCTCAGGAACAGTATTAGGAAAACTAAGAGAGGATATTGCTCAGGTTGTAGGGCTAAAAAAAGATACACGTATTATCGCCCCTGCTTGTCATGACACAGGTTCTGCAATAGTAGCAGTTCCTGTTGACATGAGAATGTATGGGAGAGGAGAATGGGCATATCTTAGTTCTGGGACATGGAGCCTTTTAGGAGTTGAATTAAATAAACCCATTATAAACGCAAAATCACTTGAGTTTAACTTTACGAATGAGGGTGGTGTTGAAAATACAATTAGATTCCTAAAAAATGTAACCGGATTATGGATTATTCAAGAATGTAAAAAAGAATGGGAGAAACAAAGTTTAGAACATACTTGGGAGCAAATAATATCCAGTGCAGTAGGAGCTAAACCGTTTCAATGTTTCATAAACCCTGACGATCCTCTCTTCCATAATCCTCCAGATATGATCAAAGCGATACAAAAGTATTGCGAAAAGAGCGATCAAATTCCACCAAAAACAATAGGTGATATTTCAAGGGTAATTTTCGAAAGTCTTGCATTTAGATACAAACAAGTGATTGAATCAATGGAAAAAATTACACATAAAAAAGTTGAAATTTTGTTTATCATTGGTGGAGGATCTTCTAATCAACTATTAAATCAATTTACAGCTAATTCTCTTAATATTCCAATTAAAGCAGGACCAGTCGAGGCTACCGCTATTGGAAATATTTTGATGCAAGCAAAGGCAGTAGGACTAGTAAACCGTCTTGATGAATTAAGAAATATCGTTATACAATCTTTTTCAATCATAGATTATTATCCTGAAGATGTAAAAAGTTGGATGAATGGATATGAAAAATATTTAAAATTTACGAGTTAAGTTTATCCTAATAAGCTTAGATAAAAATTAAAATAAAAAAAAGAGATATAAGTTAATTTATTCAAGTCTTTCTCGTTTTTCCGTATGAAGTATCTGTAATTTTTCTCTCAGTTGTTCTAACTTCTCCCCATGTATCGGATAGAAGTACATAAAGATTAGGCCAATAGCACTTACTATTGCGGGAACCAAAAACATTAGTATTTTAATACCAAGCAATGCAGAATCTGGTTGTAGATCAGAATTTTGTATGTATCCAAAAATTCCAAGGATAAATGTTGCGACGATTGGACCAATACTTTGAGAAGGTTTGTGGATTAAAGCATCCATACCTATAAACATGCCCTCTCTTCTTGATCCATTTCTCAACTCATCCTCATCTATAGATAGGTATAATATTGGTGTATTAAATACAGTATACCCTCCCAGAAATGTTCGTATTGCTAGGCCAAACACCACTATTATAGGAGCGTCTGTAAAGACTACGAGTGCAAATAAGATGAAAGTAAATATGACTTTCAAGACTCCAAACCTTAGTAATATCTTACGCATCCCCCACTTTGGTCTTAATTTCATGCAAAGAATGCTAGAACCGTATCCAATAAAGAAAAAAATCGCAAAATAGTATAATAGTCCACCTTCACCTAAAACCAATAAATAAACAAAAAGATAACTTAAACCAATCGAACCGAGAAATGCATCGCAGAAGATATAACCCATATAAGTTAAGAACGACTTTAGCCTTAGAGTTTCTTTTACTGCTTTAATTAATGGAAGACCCTCATCTTTTTGAAATTCAGGTTTTTCTTGGCATAGAGAAGCAGTGATGATCAATAAGATTGTAGACACAATAGCAACAATAAGCATTAAGAATATAAATTCCGATGAAGTTGGATCCATAACTCCTATAATTATGAACATTGGAATTACAAAGACAGCACCAACTATAGTGGCAAGTAAATTTGCTTTATTCCTTTCGTCCAAATCAGATGTCATTTCGGGCATTAATGCCATCCATACCAGAACAACCAATGTAAAAAAAGTATCAAATAAACAAACGCTTATAATAAAGTGAATAAATATTATTATTTGATTGTCGAAACTCCAAGGAAACCAGACGATCATAAATGTTAGTGCCCAAATGGGAGCACCATATTTAATGTAAATAGTCCTTCTACTCCCCCATTTTTTTGGATTTGTTCGATCAGACATTTGACCAAGCAAGGGATCATTTATTGCATTAATCACCAAGTAAATTACCTGTCCAATGACAAAAAGGGTAGGATCTAATTGTAATTTGTCAAAAAAGAGTTCTATATATTTTAATCCAAATATAAATACTAGTAGTCCATTAGGAATGGCTCCTAAAGCATAGCCCCATAAATTTCTCGAACTAAGTTGTTTTTTATTTTGATTTTCCATTAAAATCCATCTTTCTTATTAAATTGTAATATGGATATAGATAGATTAATTGAAATATATAAAGTTAATTCACCAGCTTTAAAAATTCCCAAAATTAATTAATACTCCCCTGAATTTTTGCTAAGAAATGGTTATAGTAGAGACAATTAAAGAAAAAATTAAATCCAAGTAACATTACTCGTAAAACCTGGAACAAAAGATACGAAGGGAAAAGCTTACTCTATTTCAAAGGTGTAAAAACCAGAACCAAGGGTAAAAACTAAGCTATTTTCTTTTTGAGTTGATAGTATGATGTGCTCGCTCAATATTTCACTTTCCTTCCAAACAATTTTACCATCTTCTTTGACTTGTTTGCTTGATTTTTTAATTGGTATCCAAGATTCAGCTTTCATCCCAACTGGAATGTTTATAGATACTTTTAAAGAACTACTTAACTTTTCCCAGGAACAAGAAAGAATACCCTTACAAGTTTTTATTGTTGATCGTGCATAATCCATATCATCAGGGATATAAGGTTTAATCATTATTGTTTCCCAACCCGGAGATTCACATCTAATTCCTGTTAGAGTTTTATAAAACCAAGTATCAACTGAACCTAGCATGATATGATTATGAGAATTCATTCCGCCTCCTTCTAGTTTTTCCCAGCGTTCCCATAATGTGGTCGCCCCCTCTTTAATCATGTAACCATAACTTGGAAAGCTTTCTTGAGTTATCATCTTGTATGCTACTTCATGATATCCATTATCAGATAAAACATCAAATAAATATCTCGTACCCACGATTCCAGTATCTACATGGTAATCGTGATCTTCTATAATGGCGTTAATTAAAGTCGATATTACTTTCTTTTTCTTTTTATCAGGAACCATGTTTAAAAAGAGAGGTAAAACATTCGATGTTTGGCTCACTGATCGATCTACTGGAGAGAGTTTTGTTGTTTCATAATAAACCTTGAGAAATTTTTTATTGAAGGCGGTTTTAATCTCCTCAGATTTATTTTTAAAAAATACATTTTCTTCTTTTTTTCCAAGAAGACCAGCAATTTTTGAGAAGTAAAAAACATCATGATAAAAATACCAAGAAGAAGTGAATTCTAATGGCGTTTTTCTTGATACTATTGAACATGGTGGACACCAATCACCAAATTTTCCCATTAGAAATAGGTTATCTTCAGATTTTGAGACAAGAAATTCGATATAATTTTTCATTCCTTCATAATTTTCTTCAAGAACACGAAGATCGTTATAATACCAATATAAGTACCATGCAATTGTTATGTAAGCGCTCCCCCATGCAGGATCTGCAGGATATAATTTCCAGTAAGGCGGAACAACATCGGAGATACTTCCGTCTTCCTTTTGACATTCTCTAATATCTCTTAAATATTTAGTGAAAAATCGAGCCATATCAAAGTTTAAAATTGCTTCTTCTGTAGCGAGTTGAGCATCCCCCATCCATCCCTGGCGCTCATCCCTTTGAGGACAATCAGTAGGAATACTCATTAAGTTACTTAATTGACCCCATATAATATTTGAATGTATTTGATTAATAAGGGAGTTAGAACAGTAAAAATCCCCCACTTTTGGAACATTCGAATGAAAGAATAATCCCTCGAAATTATTTAAAGATGGAACTCCCGGAAAACCCGTGATCTCGACATATCGAAACCCATGATAAGTAAAATGTGGTATATAACATTCCTCTCCCTCTCCTTTTAAGATATATACATCAGTTACTGGTGCATTTCCATTTGTAGCAGTATTGAGAGTACCATCTTTAAACAATATTTCAGAAAATCTTAATTTTACTTCTGAACCGCGAGGACCACTAGTTTTCAATTTCACAAAACCAGTAAAGTTCTGTTTAAAGTCAATGATATACATACCTGGTTTAGGACTATAAATCTCTCGAGGTTCTATACTCTTAGTAATTTGGATAGGTTGCATCATCTGTGAAGATAAATTATGTCCATCTACCATAGCTGCATTTTTCCATTCCTTATCGTCAAATTTAGATTTATTCCATCCTGGCATCTCAAGTCTGGCATCATAAATTTCACCAAAATAAATTCCATTCTCTTTAATAGGTCCAATAGATATTTTCCATGAATCATCTGTACTAATGGTTTCCTTATTACCATCAGTGTAATGAATATTTACTTGCAGTATTAATTTGGGAAAATCATAACCAAATAATTCAACACACCGACCATTTCCTAAAATAACACCTATAGCGTTCTCTTTTTGTAAAAGTTCTGATACATCATAAGTTGAATACAAAGCTAATTTATTATAATCAGTTTGTGCCGGTTCAAGAATTCGATCTCCAATTTTTTTTCCATTTATGTGTAATTCATAATAACCTAAACCACAAATGTATACTTTCGCAGATTTAATTTGTTTTAAAGTAGAAAATTCCTTTCTTAAATAAAGTGCATATACTTCTTTAATTCGTCCTGCTAAATTCCTTCCCCCGGATTTATATTGCCATTTCTTTCGAGTCGATTTATTGATGAATTCTTCTCTACTAATCCATTGGCCTTTCCAATCAGATTCTTCAAACAAGGCAGTTTCAAATTGTTGAGTATCACAATATTCGCTCTCTTTATCATTGTTATCCCACCATTTTACTCGCCAATAATATCTTTTATCGCTTTTTAAAGGCACCCCATCATAAGATACATTTAGATTTGAATCCGTTTCCACTTTTCCACCGTCCCAAATATCTCCATTTTTTTCTTCAGAGAAAAGCCTATTAGAGGAGACAATTATTTGGTAAGCCGACTGATTTTGGTTTCTTTGTTTATGGGCTAATTTCCAAGAGAATCGTGGTTTTCGTACATCAATACAAATGGGACTAACGAGATATTCACATTTTAAATCAAATGGAGGTTTTATCATACTATTATTTCAATTTAGGATTGTTAGTAGTAAATATAAATCATTATAACAGTTTATAAATTATAAATTTTTATTAACAGGTAAAATTTTAATAATTAGAGTGTGGTTTTTTTGTTTCAAGATTTAAAAAATCTCTATGGAGTTGCAAAAGATAAGTATAAAGAATTTGGAGTTAATACTGATTTAGCTTTAAATGAGCTAAAACAAATATCCTTATCAATCCATTGTTGGCAAGGGGATGATGTAGGCGGTTTTGAGCGTCCTGAGTCCGTAATTACCGGAGGGGGAATTTTATCAACGGGAAATTATCCTGGTAAAGCAAGAACCATTAAAGAGCTTCAGATGGATCTAACTAAAGCGCTATCATTAATCCCTGGCAATCAAAGAGTTAATTTACACGCTTCTTATGGAGATTTTAAACGCAAATTTATAGACAGGAACGCAATTAAACCTGAACATTTTCAAAATTGGATAGATTGGGCAAAGGAAAAGAAATTAGGATTGGATTTTAATTCTACACTTTTTTCACACCCTAAAGCTGATTCAGGTTATACCTTGAGCAGTAAATCTTCAGAAATTAGAAATTTCTGGATCGAACATGTTCAAAAGTGTCGAGAAATAAGTGCTGAGATTGGAAGGCAGTTAAATAATCCTGTAATTCACAATTTATGGATTCCTGATGGTTCTAAAGATATTCCCGTGGATAGAGCAGGGCATAGAGATTTATTGAAGAATTCATTAGATCAAATTTTTGATCAGAAACTTAATCCTGAATATGTGAAAGATTCTCTTGAGGGAAAATTATTTGGAATAGGGAGCGAAGCATTTGTTGTTGGGAGTCATGATTTTTATTTAAGTTACGCAGTGAAGAATAATCTCATGTTAACTCTAGATACGGGTCATTTCCATCCTACTGAATCCGTTGCAGATAAATTAACTGCAATATTACCATTTCTTAACGGAATAATGCTTCATATTAGTCGCGGTGTGAGGTGGGACAGCGATCATGTTGTTATTTTAAACGATGATTTGATGCACCTTTCTGAGGAAATAATCAGATGCAAAAACCGTGAAAAAATTTACCTTGGATTAGATTTTTTTGATGCCTCTATAAATCGTCTCGGAGCATGGGTTATAGGGGCTAGATCAACATTAAAAAGCCTTTTAAACGCTTTGTTACAACCTTTGGAGCTATTGAAAGAATATGAGGAGAATAACCAATTATTTCAAAGATTAGCATATCTCGAAGAAATTAAATCTCTCCCGTTTGGAGCTGTATGGGATTATTATTGTTATAAACATAACGTACCAATTGGAAAAGATTGGATTAAAAGTGTGGAAGAATATGAACATAGCACTTTGGTGAATAGGACATAATAATGAAAGGACTAAATAACAAAATTCTTGAAGTAGATTTAAATCACGATAAGTTTAATGAAGTACCTGTTCCTGAAGAAATTTTATTAGATTATATAGGAGGAAGAGGTTTAGGAGTAAAATTATTATCAGATAAGCTTCCAGTAAATCTTAATCCTCTAGATCCAAAAAATCTACTAATTTTTGCGACAGGTCCTTTTGGCGGAACAATAGTGCCTACTAATGGGCGTTTTTCATTAGTAACAAAATCACCTTTAACAAACGGAATATTCTATTCTAATTCTGGTGGCTCCTTCGGTGTCGTTATGAAAAGATGTGGATATGATGGTATTTTAATCCAAGGCGCATTAAAAGAACCAGGATATCTTTTAATCGAAGGCGGAAAAGATATTGCTATAAAAGAAGCCTCAAGATTATGGGGATGCGACACTGAAAAGACTTTAGAAGAAATAAAAAAGATCGAAGGTAATAGGATTAATTCGTTGATGATTGGGCCCGCAGGTGAGAACTTAATAAAAATTGCTGCAATAATGAACGATGCGGCGAGAGCATTTGGTAGAGGGGGTGTTGGAGCTGTTATGGGTTCTAAAAACCTTAAGGCAATTGTAGTGAAAGGCGGGGATACCAAAATTGATATTGATAATCGAGATTTATTAAAGAAATACGTGAAAGTCGCTCAAGATAAGATAAAAGTTGTTCCAATTACCCGTTCTTCTTTACCTAAGTTTGGAACTTCAGCTTTGGTTAATGTGATTAATATATTAGGTATGTTTCCAATAAATAATTTTCAGAGGGGTTTTGATGAGAGAGCCACTCAAGTTAGTGGTGAGGAAATAAATGAGAAATTAACCCAAGAACACGAGGGTTGTTACGCCTGTCCTATAAGATGTGGAAGATTGACAAAAGCAGGTGATATGAAAGGTAAAGGTCCTGAGTTTGAATCTGTTTGGGCTCTTGGACCTAATCTTGGTATCTATGATTTAATCACGGTTACTCAAGCAAACTATTTATGCAATAAGTATGGAATTGATACAATATCTTGTGGTGGAAGTATTGCCTGCGCCATGGAGTTGCAGGAAAGGAGGCTCCTAAAAGATTCTTCTCTTCAATTTGGAAATAGTAGTATACTAAAAGAATTAGTGAAAAAAATTGCTTTAAAAGAGGATATTGGAGCTCAAATTAGTGAGGGCTCAAGATTACTTTCCAAAAGCTACAACTCTGAAGAAGTTGCTATGCAGGTAAAAGGATTAGAACTGCCTGCATATGATCCAAGGGGGGCTATTGGACATGCGCTGGGTTATGCTACATCAAATAGAGGAGGATGTCACCTAACTGGATATATGGCTGCTTTAGAAATTTTTGCAGCACCAAAAAAAATTGATAGATTTACGATGGCAGGAAAACCTGATTTACTGGTTTTAAAACAGAATCAAAAAGCCATAGAAGACAGTTTAGTAATATGTGCTTTTGCGGGTTGGGCTCTAGGACTTGATTATTATGCTCGGTTTATGAAAGCTATTACAGGAATTGATTATGATGTTGTAAAACTTCTTGAAATAGGGGAAAGAATATATAATTTGGAAAGGATTTTTAATATTAGAGAAGGATTAAGTAAAAAAGACGATATTTTGCCACCAAGATTTATAAGTGAACCCCTTAAGGAGGGAGTTTCCAAAGGACACATTGTACCATTAGAAAAAATGTTAGAGCAGTACTATTATGTACGAGGGTGGGATAATAACGGATTTCCAGAACCAGAATTATTAGAAAAACTTGGTATTAAACATATTTAATTAAAAAAATGATGAAATTTATGATTGTCGAAGAATCTATATATAATATTTTCAAAAAAGTGGGAAAGCATTTAGTTAGGCATGGTTATAACACATCTCATTCAGGGAATATCTCCATTCGAAGTGGAGGTAAGATTATTATTAAAAGAAGAGCTGCTATGCTAGGGGATTTACAACTTGAAGATTTAGTAGTGAGTAATTTAAAAGAGGAAGACTCAAGTTCACTCATCGCTAGTACAGAGCTTGGAGTTCACCGAGCGATCTATTTAGAAACTGATGCAATGGCAGTCATACATGCTCATAATCCTTATTGCGTAGCACTTTCTTTAATTGAGGATGAGATAACATGTATAGATGCCGAAGGTTTTGCCTTGTATAAAAAAATCCCAATTATTGATGTTGAAATACCTGCTGGGGCATATTATACATCAATTGAAGTACCAAAAATGCTTAAAAATTACCCGTTTGTTGTAGTAAGAGGTCATGGAATATTTGCTAAAGGAATGACATTAGAGGACGCATTACAGTATGTTACTGGAGCAGAACAATCAGCATATATAAGATATCTTACTTTAATGACTGGAAAACCTTTAAAAAGGGATTTTTCAAAAGAAAAAGATTTCTCAATTTGGTAATTATAATAACACTTGGCATATTTTTTTAGTAAAAACCCATAAAAAAATTTAATTTAGGACGGGAAAATAAAAATGAAAAAGCTAAGCCTAATTGAGCAACTTGGTTTTGAAACCTCTGATAAAGTTGTTATTTTTCATATTGACGATATTGGTTTCTCTCACGCTTCTAACTTAGCTTCCTTTGAATGCCTTGATTTTGGGGTAGCTAGTTGTGGTTCAGTTATAGTCCCTGCCCCTTGGTTTTTAGAAGCGGCATCTATATGTAGAAAAAACCATAATTATGATATTGGTGTGCATTTGACACTTACTTGTGAGTATGATCTCTACCGATGGCGTGCATTGAGCAGTGTGAAACCGGATTCCGGACTACTTGATTCAGAAAGATCATTGTGGCGTACGACAGAGGAAGCAATTGCTAATGTTGCCGCGAACGCAGCAGAAGCTGAAATGAGATCCCAAGTTCAAACGGCTCTTGATAGTGGCATCGATGTTTCTCATATTGACACACATATGGGAACTGTTATGGATCCTAAATTCCTTCCGTCATATTTAAAAATTGCCCGAGAATTTAATGTTGTTGCTTTTCTACCAAGAATTTCAAGAGACCTGCTAGAAGCTAGAGGATTAGGAAATGTGGCAGAAGTTCTTTTAAAAATGTTTAAGAAATTGGAAGATAGTGGAACACCTCTAATCGACCATATAATCATTGATACAATGGGAGACCAACCTAACAAAACAGAATATTACTGTAAACTTTTTGCTGAAATAGAACCAGGAATAACGCATTTTTTGTTTCATCCTGCGAAAATGAGTCCTGAATTAAAGGCGATAACACCAGATTCAGCAAGTTGGCGAGATCTCGATTATCAGGCATTTACAGATCCTAAAATAGAAGAATATGTTGAAAAGTACAACTTAAAAATAATCGGGTATAGGGAAATCCGTGACATAATTAGAAAAGAATCTTAAAGAATATCGAAGCTATTTAATGAGTTTTTTCTAACTTAAATTTTTTCTATTTAAAAATTACCCAAATAGGAGAAGTCCAACCTCTTTCCCCGTCAAATTGGGTTGCTCGGATGTAATAGTATGTATTATCACCCTTATTCAGAGTAGTGTCTTCGTACCCGAATTTGATACGATCGTTTGTAGGGACTCTAATTGCAATAACTTTTCCATTTTTTATGAGTTCTACGCTTTCCAGTTTACCTGTTCCACACACAGTCGCAATTATTAATGGAGGCTTAGAAACTTCTATTTGTTGCCCCATTAAGGCAGATTCTATCTTAATTTTCATCCATATTCTTTCTCCAGTCGTAGCATAACACTTTTTATAATTAATATTTCGGATTAATTCCTTAGAGTTTAAATGATCCGAAAATATCGCTGCAATTCCAGGTCGATACCTTAATATTGGTACTAAGTTTTTCATCTTGTATTGTCTAATTGGGCATCCCGGATGAGAATAATGGTCATCTCCTCCGCCTATAAAGCCGAGTTTAAAACCATTATTTAACGCCCAATTCACGCTACCCTTGTTTTTGTTGTTAACTAAGGGTCTATAATTCCCATTCATTAATTCGCTTGAACCATGCGAAGAATAAATCTCTACTACATTTTCCATATTACCATTAGCTTCGGTCCACGAAGTACCCATCGTAAAGCTAATAGGCGTATGAGAAATAATAGCACAATCTACTCCTTTAAGCGTTTCATATAACTGGTGCTGAAAACAACTATTTTCTGTGGTATAGTCAATTAAGGGTGCTTCCTCGGCGTGTTCAATAGGAAATAATATTATCTTGTCTGAGATTGATTCGTAAGGACTCTGTTTTTTTGTAGCGATGGTAACATAATAATTCCGTCCCGACCATTCATATCCGGGGATAGCAGTAAATTCATTGTCGCTCCAGTCTTTACATAATCTAATTAAAGAAGCCCAAACCGTTTTATCGTATGGATAAGAGATATTTGTTCGACCCTCCATAAACTCATTATTTCTTTGGTTTAAATGATCCCCTAAAGCAGCAAAATCATGAAGGACAACATTTTTTGCATAATGGAAAGCATCTCTTCCCGTTCCAATGCCATCTGAGAACTCTCGAGTATGGATATGAGTATCCCCCCAATAAAGTTGACAATTATAATCATCGTCCCAAACTATTGGATTCGAAATGCCATTAATTTCACCATAATTAACGTGCAATTTTCCTATTTCTGACTTCAATTCAGGAAACACAGGATATTGTGTATAGCCCGTATTGTATTGCAATAATGTAGAGCCTTTTGTTTTTTCTTTTCTACTTTCCTTAAATGCTAATGATTGAGTGAGTTTAATGTAACCATTTTTTAATTTAGCACGTTTAGGAAATTCTAAACTTTGATCACCTGAAATCCCGACTTCCTCGTTAAAGCTATTATCTTTATTTCCGAATTTATCTAAAGCTACAATTTCGATATCAACTGGTTTTTGAGGGTAAATTGAAGGAATCTTTACTAAAAAAAAACTTGCTTTATTTGAAATCATAGAGATATACTTAATCCCTACTCGGGTATAGAATCTCTCTTTAGGTAATTTTATATCTATAGCTGAATAGACTTTATCCAGATAAGCCATCTCACCAGCAGTATTAACCAAGTTTGATACATTATATTTAAATTCAATAATTTCACCAGGTTTCATTTCATCTTGTAAGACATAAGCTAACATTAAGCTAGAATTTGTTTTTTTTATTTTACCCATTACAGAAGAAGAAATTGAGCAGAAATCATTTTTTATATTGATAGGCTCCCAACCATAAGGTATTACGAATCTAAATTGGGTACGACGGGGATATTCTATCTTAGAAATAAATGTGATTTTTATTGAAGCTTTACTGTTAACGATAATTTCGTTATTGATATCAAATTTAATATCATTTAAATCATTTAATCTTTCCCTATAATCAAAATACCCTCTACCGTTATCGTTTGAATCCATATTCATATCACTTATTTAAAATTTCTTTTTTAGGATAAAGAACTCCTTTTTGGTTCTTTAAATATTGTAAAAAATCCAATTAATCTTTTAAAAAAATTAGGTTGATATTCCTGGTTCTGTGCATGATAAACTCCAAGCATATCTAATCGTGTATGAAGGTATTCAAGGCGAGTTTGAAACGACTTAAAGTTTCTTTGTTCTTTAGGAATCCAACCAGTCTCCGCAAACGCAATAAGTCGTGGAAAAGTTTGCCAATCCAATTCACGAATATTCCTAACCCATTCTGTCCACATGGTTGCTTCGATTCCTAAAACATTATTGTGATATTCCTTTTGCAACTTCTTAGGGACTGGTTCGTATTGATAGGCTTTGCCCAGAGAAGTGAATTTATATGAATAATCGAGATATGCAGAACCAAATTTAGAGAAAACAACATTTCCTCCTTTTCTTAAATGGTTAGTAATAATCTTCTTACCAAAAATCCAATAATGTCCAATAATATCATTAGTTGACTTATCATCTAGTATCTGATTCCATCCCATAAGCCTACGGTTATGAGCGGAGAGAAATTTCTTTATTCGTTTCGTAAAATACTTTTGGAGTTCTTTTTCGGTCTCTAAATGTTCTGATTTCATTCTATCTTGGCATTCCTGACATTTTTCCCATCTTTTTTTAGGAACTTCGTCCCCACCTATATGAATAATATCAGAAGGAAACAGCTGTATGATCTCATCTAAGATATTTTGTAGGAATTCAAAAGTTTCTTCTTTACCAACGCAATATACATCTTTCTTTATACCAAAGGTAGTAGATACTTCAAATGGACCTCCTGTACAGCTAAATTCGGGGTAAGCTGCTAATGCTGCTTTTGAATGCCCTGGCATGTCAATTTCTGGAATAATTTTAATAAAGAGTTTATCAGCATAAGAGATTATTTCTTGAATTTCTTCCGGAGTATAATACCCTTCATGAGGGGTGGCATCCATTTTTTTACTAAGAAAACCACCAATTTGAGTTTTTTCTCTCTTTGAGCCAACTTCGGTCAGAAGCGGATATCTCTTTATTTCAATTCTCCACCCTTGATCCTCTGTCAAATGCCAATGAAACACATTCATTTTGAAAAGTGCCATTAAATTTAGTATATGTTTTACAGCTTCTTTTCCCAGAAAATGTCTACCTTCATCAAGCATGTACCCTCTCCAAGAAAAACGAGGATAATCTTTAATATCAACAGAAGGAATAATCCATTCGATGCCGGATGTTTCGCTTTTTTTTTCTATCTCTATCGGAAGTAATTGACGAATAGTTTGAATTCCATAGAAAATCCCAACGGGTTTAGGCGCTGATAAAACGATTCTCTCTTGATTAATCTTAAGAGAATATCCTTCTTCAGTTAAATCACTTAATTTTTCGTTAAGTATTAAGTAGATAGTATTAGATTTGGTTAAATCCGATTTAAGTTCAGCTATTTCCACGTTAAAACCTGTTGCAGGTAATAATAAATCTGTAAAATACTTGACAACTTCAGTTAATTTCGGATCTGCCTGAACTACAGTCTGCTCGTTAATATTGAAATTTCCCTCTCCTAAAATCATATTGACTGGGTTAGGAATGATACTAATTTTATCTTCTAACATCATCAGTGTATTATTAATTCATTTTAAATATAACTAATTGATTAGGATGCTTGTTTTAAGAGAGCAGAAATATAATCCCATTTCCGGTTTATCTTTTCGGCAGTTCGCAACCGGTTAAATATCTTATATTCAAAAGCACCAATTAGATTATATAAACCTTTTACTTCCTTGTAGACTGCGTAATTTTCGAAGAGAGTGTTATAGTCTTCAATTTTTTCAGAGCTCCACACATTTTCCCCTTCTTTCATTTTCTTTGCTATATTTTTAACCCAGAATTGTGCCATTTCCATGGAATAATATAGTCCTGACGAACCAAATGGATTAACGAACCCTGCGCTATCTCCAATAAGAACTACACCAGGATATGGAACAAAATTTTTTACCATTCGAGCGTTTGGTAGGTATGTTACTTCTTCGTAATCAATTCTAGCCCCTTTAAAGAACTCATTAAATCCCGGATAACTTTTTTTTAAATTGCCCCAAACCATCATAATTTCGTCGTTAGTAGGGATTTTCACAGTTCTCATTTGAGGTACTTGTGCCATCCTTAGCATTAAACCCACTTCTACTCTTTTTCCTTCTAACGGGAATATATAACCAACACACGGAGGAAAATCAGGAGAGTGGTCTAAATCACCGTTTCCAATAAAAAAGAAATTCAAATCGGGAGTTTCCTTAATATCTATGTTTGCTTCGCTAATTAAGCATTTAACTATAGGGCAGTTGATTTCTTCGTCATAAGGCACTCCATAATGTCTACCGATTACACCTGAATATCCACTGCAATCAATAATTGCCTTTCCATAAACTTCGTTAATATTAATGGATTTTTCCTGATATTTAACGCCAGCACAAAACCCATTTTTTTCTATGGGTTCTATAACTTCACTTTCTAATAAAATCTCGACTCCGACCTCGTTTGCTCTTTCTACGAATCTATCGATAAATGTTCGCCATTCGAAAAAATAGTGAGGATATTCACGGAAAGTAGTTGTTATTTGTTGATTTCTAGGAGAATGCCAAACTCTCCCTCCGTTGGATTTAATTCCTATCGAAGGCAAATAATCTTTTCCTAGGATATCATCAACAATATCATAATGTCCCATACCTTCGCCACGAGGTTTTGGTCCAGCTTGTCCTCCTTTTTCTAAGATTCCTACTTTAAATCCCTGTCTAGCAGCCACAATACCTGCAGTTAAGCCAGCTGGTCCAGCTCCAACAATTACAAAATCAAAATTCCTTGAATTATTTGATGCCATAGATTGAAATAAGAATGAGGAAAATTAATTATTTTTGGTGTTAACCCATTAATTGCGATAGTGTTCGATATAACTAATAAGCCCATAGGAAATCATTTTTAATGTTTTAGCCATTAAGAATTATAATTGATCTAAAATAACTTGATAATTCCTATGTTTGATGTCGTAATATCTGGAGCAGGCCCCGCTGGTTGTAGATGCGCTCAAGTTCTCGCTGAAAAAGGCTTTGAAGTTGCTTTAATTGAAAGAGATACAAATTGGAGAAAACCCTGTGGGGGCGCAGTAAGCTCACGTATTTTTAAATATTACCCTCAATTACGAAAATTAAATTATGCTCCAATCACGGGAATAACCATGTATTCTGGTGATTACCATGAATTATCTTATTCATGGAAAAATATTAGAGATTATTCGATAAATGTCGATCGCTTGGAATTTGATAACTTTATAAGAGCAATTGCTGTAGACGCAGGAGCTCATCTATTCGATAAAAACCTTTCCGTTGACTTTATTACAAAAAATAATCGTAGGATTGGAATTAAAACAAAAATTCCCTCGGGAACAAAAGAATATTCGGGGAAAATTTTAATTGTCGCAGACGGTATGAGTTCAAAATTAGCCCCTAAATCTGGTTTGAAAGGAAAATGGAAAATCGATGAGATAGGATTATGTAAATGTGCTATCATGGTAGGAGAAAATTCTTTAGATAAGCACTCCATATCTCTGTTTTTTCGCGCATATAAGGGATATGGTTGGATATTTCCTTTAGATGAGAATCGATTTAACATAGGTTGCGGCACATGGTTAGATGAGAATCTTACAACTAACTTAAACCAAGCATTCGACGAGTTTTTAAATGATTCCCATATAAAGAAATTCTTTCCTATATCACAATACAAAGAAATCTGGAAAGGTGCATACCCAATTCCAGCGTTAGGAGTGAAAGAAAAATGTTTGTATGGAGAAACCATCATGATCATAGGTGATGCTGCTGGATTCGTGTCTCCAATTAGTGGGGAGGGCATACATCCTTGCGTAGTATCTGGGCAAACTGCTGCTGAAGTCGCTATTAACGCTTTGGAAACCGAAGATATATCCACGCAGAGCTTAAAAAAGTATAAGCAACATCCTAACATTAAGAAAATGATCAGAAATTTTAAGATGAAAGTTTCTATGGTTGAATTTCTTTTTGAAAATAAAGGTCAGAATCTTTCAAAAATGTTTGAACTAGCAGGTACAGATGATAAAATAAGAGAAGAAGTCATTAACATGTTTTTGTTTTCCATTCCACCATCTAAAGAATTGCTTTTAAAAATTCAAACTTAAATTTATAGCATTTGTTATTTCGCAATTTTTCTTAGATATTTTTTTTAAAAATAATTTATAAATGATCGAGAATAGATATATATACATTTTTGGTAATTATACAAAAATGTGAAATGTATTAAGAGGTGAAATTAAATGGTAATAGTTATTATGAGATTAATTCAAAGAGTAGCAAATGGTAAATGGAATGAATTAGAAGAGATTGATAAAAAATTCAATGAAATTGAGGATGGAATAGGTTATCCTCCAAAAAAACGATACCGTAGTCTATCGGGGGCTTACGATAATAATGTAGTTATTGTTGAAAGAGAGTGGCAAAGTTTATCAAAAATGGAAAAACTGATGACAAAAGCTTTCTTAGATCCTGAATTTACTAAATTAGAAAAAAAATTAGAATCAATTATCGAATGGCAAAAAACAGAATTGTATGTACCTCATCCAGCATTTCCTGAATAAATAATATTTTTAAGACTTCGGTTTTCCTTCTTTTTTTTTTATTATTAGATGAAATAATGTTTAAAGGGCTTCTTATATTCTTCAAAATAAGGTACAATGGAAAAACTAAAGACGTATATCCTTAATACATATAATTTGGTACCAGCACCAATTTATGGATTGCTATCAGCCGTAGTAGGTTTAAGTGGAGATATTATAGCTATTTTGCTCTTCCAAGAATATAATTTAAATTACATGATAAGTGCTTTAGGAGCAGGTCCAGGTGCATTGTATTTCAATATCGGAACAATTTTATCTGGTATATTTGCCTTACTTTTCTATTTACATATGGTAAAGGTTATTGGAAAAGAAAACGCTGATCCAAAATTGGAAAAAGTAGGTCGTTTTTTCGCTATTAATTCCTGCATCTTTTTTTCATTAGTTGGTGTTTTTCCCTCCTCAAGAATTATGATAATTTTCGTTCTTCATGGAACTTTTGCTTTAATTAGTTGGTTGAGTGCTATTATATATTTAAGCATTTTTAGTAAATTAATTTTTAAAAACAAGGTCATTCCGAAATTCTTTGGCTACTTAGCACTAATAACCGTGGGAACAATAATTGTGTTCTTATTAACTTGGATACCTTTAATAGAATGGATTATGGCAATATTAGTTACATTATGGATAACTTTGCCCTCTATATATATGCTCTACCGTAAGATTTAGACCCACTTCTCACTTTTTCCTTATAATTTTAGGTTTTAAGAGAGTTTTAATGCGATATTTAATAAGATAAAGATAATGCCCGAATTGATTGGATACATTTTAACACTTGATGCCTTATTCACATGGGGAATCGCTTCGTTAGTATATAAATTTAGTTTAGGGAAAATTGAATCAAAACCAAGCTTACTTTTTCGCCTAATTTTTGTTTCATGTACAACATTTCTCCTTTCTCTTTTATTTGGTTCATTTTCATCTATTTTTTTATTGAGTACCCAAAATTTAACAACATATTTAGTTGCTTGTGTAATTTCCGGTTTATCGGTTACAATTGGAGATTTATTATATTTCATTTCTTTAGAAAAAATTGACGCCTCCCGCGCGTTTCCCCTAACTCAATTAAGCTTAATATTTGTGTATCCCTTTGGTTTTATTTTGTTTGGAGATGAACTAAAAATTTCTATACTTATAGGGGGATTTCTGATTCTATCCAGCGTTTTCTTCCTAAGTTCTAAAGATAAATCTGAAAATGACGAAAAAAGTTCTGAAAAAGAAAAAAAGGAGTCAAAAAATTTGGCTCTTGGTATTTTGCTAGCAGTTGGAGCCGCAGTTCTCTGGGGGCTTTCCATCGTAGCATTTAATTATGTTACAGAATTTATTTCTAATGATGTTTTCACCACTAATTTTGTCAGGGTTTTTTTCGGCGCTATTTTTTTCTTAATTATAGGAATTTTTCATAAAGATTTTTACTCTGGTTTTACAAGGTCTAATAGAAAGAACATAAAATATTTTATATTTGTTGGAATAGCAGGAGCTCTGTCCTTAGGATTAGCAGATACCTTATTTTATAAAGCAGCGGAAATTAATGGTTTAGTTTTAACATCGACGTTTACTGCTAATACGCCAATGGTTCAACAAATTTTATCAATCTTTATTTTGAAAGAAAAATTTCGTAAGAGATTTATATTTGCTGTCGGATTAATAATTATTGGCAATTACATCATTATATTTTTATAAACTTCATTAATCTTAGTAAGAATTATTATGATTAGAGTCGAAGTAACAGTATTAACCAATAATATTGTTTTACCTTTTCAAAATTTACGAGAAAATCACTTTCTGGATTTTATCGAATTAAATAAATTATTTGCGTCAAAATCACTAGCTGAACACGGATTAGGCTTTTTAATTAATGTTTATGATGTCGTAGAGTTAGATCAACCTAATAATTATAAATTAATTAAAAAAATTGTGTTTGATACCGGAGGTACAAATCTTACATATTTGCATAATATAGATGTTCGAGGATACCCATTATACGATGTAGATTGCATTGTATTGTCACATTGGCATTATGATCATTCTGGGGGATTAATCAAAATATTAGAACGAATAGATAAGAAAGTTCCAATTATAAGTCATGAGAGTGCTAAGTTCGAGAGATTTTTTAAGCGAGTTAGAAATTTAAAAAACGAAGATTTGATGGGAAAAAAGAGGATAGATCTCTTACCTCTGCTCTCATCTTCAAAAATCGTCAGTCAGGAACCAATAAATATAGAGCTTGTTAAAAATTTAAAAGGTCAGATCCACTTTACAAAGGAACCTTATGAAATCCTCAATATCGAAGGTCTTAAAATAGTTACTAGCGGAGAAATTCCTAGAAATCACACAGAAGAAGATTTTAATAACTTTTTTTCGCTTCAAGCAGGAATTCTTAATGTTGATAAAATTTTAGACGATAAATGCTTGATTTTAGAGTTTGAGGAAAATATCGTTTTGCTTAATGGATGTTGTCACTCAGGTTTAATGAATATATTAGATTATGTTAGAAGTTATTCAGATAAACCAATAAGTCATATTATAGGGGGATTTCATATGGCAGGCTCATCTGATAAAAGGATAAATATTACATTAGAATACTTGGACTCGCTAGAAATGCTCAATAATATCCTTTATCTCTTTCCAATTCATTGTAGCGGCGAGAGATTTATTGAAATGGCTAATAGTACTATTTACGGTAGAATTAAGGCATTCAATCCAAGTGTAGGGACGACTTTTTATTTTTCAAAATAAATTAAATGAATTAAGTTACTTAAATCTAAGCAAAAATGCATAGGATACCACAGTATCGATTGGGACTCGAAAATTTAATAAATTTAGCTATATTACCTTGATATAATTAGAAACGGAACTTGAGACGCTGTGAGAAAGATCAAAGAAGATATAAAAATTAACCCTAAATTAGTTGTTTTTGGTACCATAAGTCTATTTCTTATAATATTAGCTGTTTTTATTCCGTTTGATTCAATCATAGTGCTAGTGATTTTTATTTTAATAACTTTAATGAGTTCATCACTAGTTAATATAATTTTTAATCTTGCGCCGAAATTTATGAGTTTTTCTGAAAGGCTTACAAATCTTTTGTATTCATTCGTTATGTTTCTATTTACTTCGGTACTAGTAATGTTTACCATAGCAAAACCCATGTATAGCAAAATAGTAGTAATGAACACCTTAATAATAAGTATTTTCATATTAGGGGGTATATATATTATACTGGGATTAATAAACAACGGTTTCCCTAAATGGTTTCGCCTATCTAATTTAATTTTAGGCTTACTTACTTTACTACTATCACTTAATGCTCTTACATTCCCTTTATTAGTATATTTGTATCTAACGATTATCATAACCACTCTATTGATTATTACGAAGACTCTTGATGTAAAATCCTAAAGTTAAAAAATAATCGATAACAAAAGTTAAAAGGCTTTTTATGGGGTCTTTCCATAGTAGCATATAATCAGGTAAGAATTATTTCCAATGATGTATTCGCCACTAATTTTGTAAAGAATAGCCACAGCATTATCCTTGGAGTTAGCAGATACTTTATTTTGTAAAGCAGCGGAAATTAATGGTTTAGTTTTAACACCAACCTTTACTGCTAATACACCAATGGTTCAACAAATTTTATCTATCTTTATTTTGAAAGAAAAATTTCGTAAAAGATTTATTCTTGCTGTTGGATTAATAATTATTGGCAATTACATCATTTTATTTCTATAAAATGATTTTTATCAAAAAGTTAATCAATAGGAAATTTTAAAAAATTTTAAAATTTGGACTGTTTAAATTATGATTGTATTTTTAGCTTTTAATGAATTAACAAATTAAATAATAAAAGATATAAAGATACTTATCAATAAAATTATTGATGATTATTTATGAATGTACGGTCATTAATGAATAAACAAAAACTACTTGTTGATGATTTTATATCTGTAATTCTGATAATAATTATATTATTTCTAGCCATCTTTAATCATTTATTAATTATTATGTCAATTGCAGTGTATCCTTTATTTACTCTAATATTCTATGGATTATATAGAGCTTACAGGAGTATTTTTGATAAAAAATTAAATTTTATACTTAGAGTATTAAATTTATGTCTTGGAATAGTATGTATTATTATTTCGAGTTATACACTAAATATAATTTTCACGCAACCTAAAATGACTGCGAGCTTTATTATATATCTCTTAAGCATGCCTATTTTTCTTGTAGGACTTGCTGGATTATTAAAGGGAACAATTGTTAATGTATATTCTCCTCATTTTCGGTTTTTAAATATACTAATCGGTGCAATCACTGTACTTTTTACTGTTATCGCTATTATTTTTGCGGAAACAGGATATATATTTCATTTTTTCACTTTATTAACTACTTTGACATTCAACGGGATATTAAGAGCGGCTTTATATTTGAGTGAATATGGATTATCACTAAAAAGTATTAAAAATTTAAAACTTGTTTGGTTCATCATGGATTCACTACAGTTATATCAACAAGAGGAGAATCAAATTCAACCATAAAGTAAAATCTCAAGAATTTTTCATCCTAAACTTAAGGTTTCAGTATAAAAAAGATATCATAATTTTTTATTAATACATAATTATACAATTTAAAAAATAATTAATTCAAGGCTTTTGGTAAAAATATGTCAGAAATTCATTTTAATAAAGAAAAAGGCTCTCAAATAAAATTATTCACCCCAGGACCAATTAATATTCCTGAAAGGATACTAAAAGAAATGGCAAAACCAAACGACACCCATAGATCAAAACCATACGCAGAGATGCATCAACTTGTTGAAGAAGGACTAAAGAAAATTTTGTACACATCTAACACTTGCTTAATATCTACTTCGAGCGCTACAGGATTAATGGAAGCTTGTGTAAGAAATTTAGTCAAAAACGACGAAAAAGTTCTATTTCTTTCAATTGGTGCGTTTGGAGATCGATGGTATAAAATTGGTGTCACAAATGGGAAGAATTCTGTAAAGGAGGGCGTTGAATGGGGTAAAGCAATAACTCCTGAAGTTGTCCAAGATGTTTTAAGCAAAGATAAATATGCCGTAGTTTGCATTCAATCTAATGAGACATCCACAGGAGTTTATAATCCACTCGATGAAGTTATTCCTATTATTAAAGATTCTGGGGCTCTTGTATGCGTTGATGCGACTTCCTCCATGGCTGGTATAAAAATTGATGTGGATAAGTTGAAAATTGATATATGCTTAGCTTCAGTTCAAAAAGCTTTCACAATCCCACCAGGATTAGCAGTGTGTTCCATATCTCAAGCAGCTATTGAAAAAGTTCCACAAGTTAAGAATAGAGGATTTTACTTTGATTTCAGTGATCTACTAAAACGAGCTGAGAAGCATCAAACACCGACTACGCCACCCATTCCACAAATTAGGGCTTTAGCAGCTCAAATTGATTATATCTTGAATCAGGAAGGATTAGAAAATAGATTTGAAAGACATGCACAATTAGGTAAACGAACAAGGGAATGGGCAAAAGATACTAATTTTGAAATGTTTCCAGAAAAAGGATACGAATCAGATACTGTCTCTACTATGAGAAATTCTTTAAATATCGACATTGAGAAGATGGTGAGCTTATTACTTGAAAAAGGGTATCGCATTGTTAACGGTTATGGAGATTTGAAAAATAAGACCTTCCGAATTGGCCACATGGGTGAAGTTACAGTAAAAGAGCTAGAAGAAATGTTAAGCGTTCTAACAGATATCGTATCTAATTTAAGATGAACAAAGTGAAATGAATATAACAAATAAATCTAATTCTTTATTTTTTCTCTTTACAAAAAGTTGAATAAAATGAAAACCCATAGTTTGGAAAGCCTTAGAGGTAGTTCATACAATGAGCATTTTATTAAGGAAATTCTTTCAAGATTTGATTTTGTATCTTCAATTTTGTTAACAATAACTGGCGTTGTATTATTGTATTTTGCTCCCTTTTTAGGATACTTAATTCGAACGATTGCCAGCGATGTTGGTTATGGAAGTGCTAAATTATTTTATTTCGTTGTAGCAGATTTCGAATTTTTCTTGATTTTAGGGTTAATTTTTTTACTTTTAAACGGAATGCTCCTTTTTCTGGCGGGATTAGGGTTCTTAAAGTTTAGAAAGTGGAGTATAAAAATACATTATCTAAGTTGGATAATGGTTCTATTAATTTTTCCTATTGGAACCTTGTACGGCGCCTTTACTTTTTGGATGTCTTCTAAAGTAAATCAATAAAAGCTAATGATTTTATGATTTACTGAAACCACCGAAAATTCTTTTATATATTAGTTGATTAGAAATATTATTCTATTAATTAATATCATAAGAAGTGAATTGTTTGAAAATTTTAATAAGCGATAAGTTACAAGAAGAAGGAATTAAGATACTTCAAGATAATGGGTTTAATGTCGTCACGGATTTCGAGATAACTAACGAACAGCTAAAGAAAGAAATTGGCAACTACGATGGAATTGTAATTCGCTCCCGAACCAAATTAACTGCAGATGTTTTGGAAAACGCAAAAAATCTTAAAGCTATTGGGAGAGCTGGAGTAGGGTTAGACAATGTAGATAGAAAGAAAGCTGCAGAATTAAAAATAGAAGTCTTAAACACACCAGATGCGCCTTCTGTTTCTGTCGCAGAATTAGCGCTAGGTTTTATGTTTTCTTTAGCTCGACACATCTCGAATGCTGATCGAACCATGCATCTTGGAGAATGGAATAAAAATCAATACCTGGGGTATACTTTAAAAGGGAAGAAACTGGGGTTGATCGGATTTGGAAACATAGCGAAAGAATTGGCTAAGAGAGCAGTAGCCCTAGACATGGAAGTGGGAATATTTTCAAGATTTAGCAAAGGACCAGAGGCTGTGGAAGAAGCAAAAAACATCGGATGTAAGATTTATTCTTCCATTGAGGCATTACTCCAAGAAGCACAAATTATATCTTTACATCTCCCCGCAACAGCTCAGACAGAGAACATTATTAATGCAACAAACATAAAACTGATGAAAAAAGATTCTATTCTTATTAATACTGCCAGAGGAAAGCTCATTGACGATAAGGCTCTAATAAAAGCATTAGAAAATAAAGATATAGGTGGTGCAGCGTTAGATGTTTATAGAGAAGAACCATTGAAAGATATGGAACTAAGTCAATGCAAGGGAAATTTAATTCTTACTCCCCATATCGGAGCGCAGACTGAGGAAACGCAAGTAGATGCCGCCATTAAAATTGCGGAAAAAATGTCAAGCTTCTTAAGTAATCTCCAAAGTTAAATTTTTGATTTTATTTTGGTTTTTTTATATCATAATGATGAATCTCATTATATTTTAGTAATTCTAACGATAGTGGAGAAATAAGCTCCCGAAAGTCCTGATTCCTCTGACATTTCAGGTGTGAAAATATTAACATTCTTGTAATCTGTGTGAGCAAAAGGAATTCCTGAGTAAATCAAGGCTGTACCGGGTTTTAAATCAGAATTCTCTCCTAAAATATATTTAGCTTCGCCATACTTATTTGAAACTAATACTTTTTGATCTGGAGTTAAACAAAGCGATTTTACATCCATTGGATTTATAAAAATAGTGCCAAAAATACTTGAGTATTCTTCATGAAGGGGACCTATTTGAGAATGTATGAAATATTTATGTGCTTGTGAAAGCAAATAGAATTCATCTTCCTTACGCTGGAGTAAAATATCTAAATTTTGGTTAAAAATTTCGATATCGGGTTGATGAATTTGAATTTTACCATTTGAGGTTGGAAATATTGAGTTATTAAAAGGAACATCATTAAAGTCGAAAGGTATATAATATCCTTTAGTTCTGAGATCTTCTTGAATGACTTTAGGCAATAATCCGCAACACTTCTTAAAGATGTCTTCTTGAGTTTCTTGAAAAATAGAATTGTCATTCCATCCTATTTTTCCAGCTAATTGTTGAAAAAATTCATAATTGGAACTACATTCCGGATATGGGCAAGGACCTCCTTGATTTATAGATATACCAGGGATAAAATATGGTGTAATTAAATCATCGGTTTCAAGGTCGAATTTTACCGGTATAACAATATCTGCGAATTTAGTTGTCTCGTTCAAAAACATGTCTAGCACGACGGTATATAGATCTTCTCTTAATAATGATTTTTCAAGAATGCTTTGATTTGGAAGAGAACTCACGGGATTAACATTATATACGAATAACATTTTATATTGGTTGGAATGTAAAGAAGACCCGAGATTTATAAGTGGAATCCTCCTACTTTGTGAAATTTGATCTGAATTTGTTATATAATCGATAATTGGTCCCTTAAAATCTCGGTTAAAGCCACTTTGAGAAAAAAGGAATCCAGATCCTTGATATCCAAAATTTCCCAGGAATACTTGAATTAAAGCGATTGAATTTAAGTTTCTTCCCCCGTAAAAATATTTTTGAGGACCAAATCCTGCAATGAAAAGAGTTCTTTGTTTGTTATCAATAAGAAGATTTAAAAATTCATGCAAATTTTCGCTATTAAGACCAGTAAGATGGAAAATTTTATCTTCATCGATTTTTTCAACTTTATCGACTAGATTGGTGTAATTATTGACATGCTGACTTAAAAAATTTTGATCGTATGTTCCTGAATTAACTAATTTATTTAAAACATATTTAGCAATTAGAAAATCAGTACCAGGGAAAGGTTGCAGAACTAGATCAGCACATTCTGCTAACTTAGTTCTTACTGGGTTCACAACGATTAGTTTCGAACCATTCCTAATTGCTTTCTTAACTAGGAAGTATGCGTGATTATTTCGATCGGCTAGATTACTCCCCCATACTACAATTAAACGATTATTGGGATTAGCTATTTGAAAAGGATTTGTTGTAGAATAGTTCCCGAACATTCTTTCTAACGCGAAACATCCCGCTTCATTGCAGGTACCTTCACTTGTTATGGTTGCTCCAAGTTTACGAAAGAATCGAAAAGAAGAATACATAGAAATCAAACCACTATTTCCCGCATAGTAAGCTGCTATAATAGAAGAAGGTTTATATTTTTCTTTAATAGTGGTTAATTGAGTTGAGATAAGATTTAACGCTTCTTCAAGACTTACTGAAGTAAAGGAATTTTTACCCTTAACACCCGTCCGAATTAAAGGATTTTTAATTCTTTGGGAATGGTATAACATTTTTTCTCTGTTATTTAATTTCGGGCAGAAAAAGCCTCTAGTGAAAGGATGCTCCTTTAAAGGTTTAGCGATTATAAGTTTTTTCTCGGGAGCTTGATCGTTCCACTCTCCTATAAATACACATGACCCATAGCAATCTTTAGAGCACGTTCCATATCTTTTTTTCAGTTCAAAACTATTATTCAAACTTCTAAGCGCCTGACTTATAGATTTTTGGTCACTCTTCTCTTAAATCGTGTAGTACTAAACCGGATAAAAGTTTAGGATCGAACCAGGTCGATTTTGGAGGCATTACTCCCCCAGAATCAGCAATTGATTCTAGATCTCTTATATCAACAGGGAATAGGTTGAAGAAAATGTCATTTCCCTTATCTGTAATGTATTTTTCCATAATAGTCGGATCTTGAACACCACCAACAAAAAAGATGTTATCATCAGCACGTACATTTAAAATTCCTAAAATTGGCTCCAGAACCTTATCTTGAAGGATGGCTACATCTAAACTATCTCTCTTTGAGTTGAAAGTTTTATCTTTAGCAATCAACTCAAACCATTTTCCCCTAATGCAAATAGCAATTGTATTTTTCCTCTCCGGATTGAAGGCTTTATTAACTTTTCTAACTTCAAAGACTTTTTCTAATTTCTCTATGAAGTTATCCTCATCATCCCTTAATTTCCTGATTACGCGATTATAAGGCAAAATCCGTATTTGATCGTCTGAAGCCACATAAGACAGTAAATATTGCCATGGCGCATCAGGTTTTTCGGTTTTATTTCCATTTTTTAATTGATGTTTACGATACTCTGCTGCGCTCGCTGCTCTATGATGCCCATCTGCGATATATATTTTTTTATTCTCGAATAAATTGGCTAACTTGTTAATTATAGTAGAATCTGTTTCTTGCCACAATATATGATGATAACCATATTTTTCGAAATCGTATTTAGGTTTCCCTTTTTTAATTTGTGTAATAAGTTTTTTAATCTCAATATCGGCACGAAAAACTGACCATACAAGACCAGCGGCTACATTAGTACTCTCAATATGCCTAGTCCGGTCCTTAAGTGGTTTTTCTCTAGTGTATTCGTGTTTGACGATATTACTTTTTTCGTAATCGTCAAGAGCTACTCCCATAATTAAACCTTCTTGATTAAATTCGCCAGATTCTTGACGATAAACAAAAATACAGGGATATTCTTCTCGGACGATTATATAGGACTCCTTAAACCGCTCATAAGCCGATAAAGCATTATGATATAATTCATCTCCTTCACCATCAGGTAAAATCAAATGAATGAGCGAATTGTTGTTGTGCTTTAATTCTTCCTCTTCTTCTTTTCCTATTACATCATAAGGATTTGTGGTAAATTCGATTGGGTTATTAGGACAATAGGGACGTAGAGTAGAAATTTTAACCATAATATGATTTAGAAGTTATTAACTTATTAATTAGTTTCTGTTAGAATAAATAACTACAAAATATACTATCTTAAAGGAGAGATTCTAAGTTAATTAATGAGTAAATTCAATCTAAAACGATATTACCCTCTATCTTTAATAAGCTCCTTTTTAGATTGGTTTGCCAATCTTCATCCATTTTCCCCATAAATCCACCAAGCGTCCCATCTTTTTTTATAACTCGATGACAAGGTATAACCAAAGGTAACGGATTATTCCTAAGAACACCCCCTACAGCTCGGTAAGCTTTTGAATTAATTCTTTTTGCTAAGTCTGAATAAGTAGTTATTTCACCCGGTTTAGTTTTTAGAAGTGCTTTTAAAACGCTTTCAGAAAATGGAGTATTGAAAGTATTATCAAGATCAAACAATATGCCTATTTCTTTTAAACTTTTGAATAAATCTGTTTTACCATCCTTCAAGAATGCGTTGATAATATTTTGCATTTCCAGTAAAATGGAAATTACTTTTTGATCATTAATATCAGCCAATTTTAGTTTTTTATTCTTTAGATACTTTAAAATATCCGATTCGTCTTTAAAAAAATCGATCTTTCTCAAATTTATAATATTTTGAGTCTTCTTATAGTCATAAAGAATAAATATATATGGATCAATAACTTCTGGTTTAAAATAATAAACGGGAATTTCAAATAACCTCTACTTCGAAAAGTATATAAATTGAATCTATTATCTCAATAATAACAAGAATTGGTATTAATGGTTATAATATAAATATATATATTAAATATTAGAAGAAGTTATAATAGTTTTAATTAAAAATATAAGAAAATAAACCATGCCTGATGATCTTAAAAATGCGATAGATGGAATCGAATCGAGCGAAAAAGAAACAGCAGTTCTTCAGTCTAAGATTGACAGATTACAGGAATTGCTAGAGAAACAAAAAAGAGTTATACAGAGTCAAGATGATGTTATCGAAGAGCAAAAAGTAAATATCGCAAGAATGTATGATGTTCCAGAAGACGTGCTGGAATTAAAAGAGTTAATAGGAACTCAAAGAGCATTGCTTAACGAGAGAGAAAAAGAGTATGATCTTGCGAAAGGTGAAGTTCTTGCAACGAAGAAAGAATTAGAATTTATGCAAAGACAAAATGTACCCGCTCAGAAACGATTGGATGAGAGTTTTGATGAAATTGGGAACCTTAAAGCAAAATTAGCAGAAAAAAAATCTGAATTAATTCTAAAAAATAGTACCATTAAATCTTTAGAAAATAAAGTAAAAGAACTTCAAGCGTTCGCTGATAAATTACAAGCAGAACAAGTAAAATTATTGACTGATATGGAACAGAAGTGGAAAAAAGAAGTCGAACAACTTAGAACTGTTCGTATCGAAGAAAAACAAGAACTCATGGGCAAAATATCAGATTTAGATACATTTCTTTTAGATAGTAAATTGGTATCAACTGAAGCAACCTCAGAAGCTAAAGACGTAAAGTCTAGATTTTCGGAAATTCGTAGTAGACAAGAAGAACTTCTAAATAAGTTAGAAGACGCTTTAGAAAAAAGGCGAGAAGCAGACGAAGCTTTAAGAAATACGAAACATGAGATGGAAGATCTCCAGGAGTTTAAGAAAAATAACCTGAAGAAGATTAATTATTACAATAAATTAACAGCTTTAATGGAACATGAAGCTCAATTTAAAGCGTTTTTGATTGTAGAACAAGTTGGATCAATGACTGTAGATGTTTTACGAAATGCTCTTGGTTCTCCCATTGTGCTTGTCAAAAAGATTGTTCAGAATTTGATAGATGTGGATCTTTTTGAAATTAACGAAACAGGAAAGATTTTTGTAAAAAAACAAGAAGAAGCTTAACTTGAATTTATTTTTACCTTATTCTTAGCAACTTTTTTAAATATTCTAAATTTTAGCTAAATCTTTATAAAGGTTTGGTAGAAGCTTTAAAAATTTACTATCTTGAGTTTGGTCGAGTATTTCAGAAGCTATAGTTTTTAATATTTCTCGATACTTGCTGGGTTTTTCATCCCTTCGTAATAATAACGCAACGACATAATTTTCAACGCTAATATAGTCGTCACCTACTCCTGAAAAGAAGGAAACAACTTTATTGTTCTTTAAGCTTATCGATGCAAACCCTGGCTTTAAGCTTTGATATCGATGTGAAGAATACACTTGTGTAAGCAAGTTATTTGTGATTTTTAGGTTTTCTGGATAAAAACCTTCATTAATAGGACCAATTTCATTGTCCCACCGAATTATAAGAATTCCGACTGGCAAGAAATAAACCTCGAAGAAGACTATTAATTTACTTATTTTGATTTATTATAAGTTTAATATCTTGTTATTATTTATTTATTTTTATTTTTAGAATGTAACTTGTTCATTCATTAATAGTTAGTTCCTTACTAATTATAAAAGTGAATTAATATGTAGATATTAAAGAGTAAGCAAAGCATATTTAGAAACCTTAGAGCTAAGGTAAAACTTAAATTAAAACTAAAATTTCTCAATAGTACACTTAAAACCTATTAGATTTAATAAAAAACACCTTATTTTTCTCATTCAAATAACATCAAATTATAAAAAATTGGCGGGATTACCGAGTCTGGTCAAAGGTCTTTTGGTTTAGAAGGGTCAAGACCGATTATAGGTGCTGGACTTAAGATCCAGTGGCAAAGGCCTTCGGGAGTTCGAATCTCCCTCCCGCCACATTCTTTTCTATTATAATTTTCCTCTATGAAGATAGATCTCTAAAAAGAATAAAATTCATATTTTCATTATTTCTTATTTAATATTAATATAATTTAATAGGGATTGAAATGAAATTAATTGAAATTATTGGTTTAGAAGCAAAACACGCCAAACTTTTAGAGAAAGCTGGCATAAAGGAGGTCGAAGAACTGCTTTCTCTTAGTTACTATCAGATTAAACAATTGGCGAGAAGCATAGGAGTTGCTGTGAAAACCCTTGATACATGGCAAGAACACGCTGATTTAATGCGAATTGTAGGAATTACTCCGGAACTAGCGAATGCAATAAATATTATTGGAATTGATTCTGTTAAAGAATTTGCATACCGAAATCCAAAAACAATTGTTGAAAAGTTAAAACAATTAAAAAATGAAAATTCAAAAATCTTGACAAAAGTACCTACAATAAAGACTATCGAAAACTGGATTATTGAAGCAAAAAAATTAGCAGATGTGCCTAAAAAAGGGGAAAAGGTTAAAAAGAAGCCAGCCCCTAAGAAAGAGCAACCCCCTAAAGAGACTCCGGATTCAACAATACCAATCATTCCAAACTATAAACCATTTGAACCGTTTGAAAAAGATTATGGCAAATATGGACCTGATTATTGGAATAGTAAATGGGATACTGCCCCCATCATCTATACTGGACGAGCGTTAAGGGGGGAATCTTATAACAAACAAATAGATGTAGATGTAAAAACGTTCATAAAGAAAAACGATGCTATTC
>JAGXNP010000120.1 GCA_019894885.1 Promethearchaeota archaeon
GTCATACATAATACAAAAACAGGATTTTTAGTAAAGTCAATTGAAGAAGCTGTCAATGTTTTGGACTACATTAAAGACATTAATAGGTTAAATTGCCGTAAATGGGTTGAAGAAAAATTTTCTGTCGATAGGATGGTTGACGATTATATCAATGTATATGAAAAAATCTTATCTAAATAACTAATTTATGCAGTAAAGATCATCCATAAAACTATCTTTTCTCTTTTAAATTATTGAATTTTAAATCTGGAAGTATTTAATTGAATAATAAGAGAAATATTTATCATACCTTTCTTAATATTCTTTGATCCAAGTCATCATTAAAGTAATTAATTACATCCTGATTCAATACGAGCTTTAAATGAACTTAACTCATTAAATCTAAAAAAATTTTGATATCATCATTTCCAGAGATATTGTCTGAATTATCAAAACTAAGCATACTAGATTTAAGCTATAATAATTTAACTTCACTTCCAGAATCATATAAAGAAGATGTAGATTCTACTCCTCTAAAGAAGTCAAGAATGTTTTTGAAAGAATTTTTATTCTTAGCAAAATTTTTCCTTGATATTCATTTGCTTCAATGCGAGGATCTTTCTCTAAGTAATTCCAACATTATAACTGAATATCTCGTTTAAGCTTATCTAATGTTATGGATTTTTTAGAAAGATAGCTATTTAATCCAACTATCTTACTTATTCCCTTTTTTTTCATCAGCACCAAGAAAAATATATCCACCTTTACCGTTCTCAAAAGCGTTGATTTGTCCATATATATCATTTCTATGATTTGATTTGTATAGTTGCAAAAAAAAGTTCAGTAACTAAGAAGAATTTCCTGAGGATATACTTGAGTTATTGGAATAGAAATAAAATTAATAAAGGTCTAAATAAAAATAAAAAAATAAAGAAAATTCGTTATGCATGACACATTCTTTTCAATAAAGTGGGATCGATAATTTCTTTTGGTTTCCAACCTTTTTCTTTTAAAAATGATACAATTTCGTCTTTCATGTTAATAGGAATATCCGCTTCTACTCGAATGAATTTTTCTAAATCGTTTGGAAAGTCCACGCCCTTATATTTCCGTTCTAAGTCCATCCAATGAGATAATTTAATCATCCTACCTTTTGAATTATCTGCAGGTCTTAAACACATTTTAGCCACTAAACATATCGCTTGCTCTATTGACTCTGCGGTTGTAAGCAAATGTTCTGGTCCGGGTCCAACTATGTGATCAGCGGTTCCATCTCGTGCGTTATATACTTTCCATGAATCCTCGTCATCAGATCGACCAATATATGCACGCCTATATTCTGCAGCGTGTGGCCCTACTACGGCGGGAATGCCCAATCCATTTGCCATGCTAGCTATACTGGCTGCTTTTTGTGACATTGCCCCCCACGCTACACCTACGGCTCCAACTCTATGCAATATATAATCAGCAATTTCTTCGAAGTTGCCTCGTAATGGTCGTCTTGCAAAAATATTTGCTACTTTTATGGCAGCCCCAGTAATATGTGGATTTGAAACACAAGAACCAACATTAACCAGACAACCTCGATCAAAATCTCCAGGAAAGCGATCATAGAGAGTCTTTCCATCCTCATCTTTTACTAAGCCGATATCCATAGCCGCACAACCTGAAACTACTACAATGTAATTTCTTACACAGAATTCTTCAGCGAGAGTGTATAATTCATGAATATCCTTCCCATAACTTGCACATCCAATAATCGCAACTATCCCCGGTATTTCTCCTAATACGATCGGAGCTCCAACATTTCGAATCTCTGTATCTTGAATAGGTCCTCGCCCTGATCGAACGTTAAACTTTTCATTCTTAATTTTTTCTCTTCCCGCATGCATTATAAGCGTTAACGGAGATACATCTTTCATACAATCGGCTTCGCAGCGCCCACAACCTAAACAATCGTCAAATATTTCCTCTAATCCTGAAAAATCACCATCCTTTGCTATTCGTACTCCTTCAACAAGTGGTAAATCGTTAGGGCAATTGCGTTGACAATTACCGCAACCATTACAATTATAGGCCATTTGGATACAACCCTCTTCGTCGGGAATAGCGCTTCGAGCTTTTCTAATTGGGTGGATTTTGATTGCAGTTTCGCTAGCAACTTTGCCGGCTTTAACCGGGTCTAAGATAAGAACTCCAGGAAGATTACCGCTAACTAAATCGTCTATAATTTCTTCTGCAGGATCGTCTGTTCTATTTGGTAAACCCCCCATATTTTTTTCATTAGTGGCAATAAATGGCGCCCCTACGAGTTGAGCTTGCTCAAAACTTCGAAGATTGACGCATTGTTCATCGACCATGATTACATCTGCCAAACCAGAGCGGATAAAGTGCATTTGTCTAGACATTGACCCAATGACTTTGGCTCCATCGTAATACCTAGTTAAATCGTGAGCTGTACAACAAATTGCTCCAACATCTATTTTTTCATCAATTCCCTTCTCTCTGATGTAATCTACTAATTCTATTCCAGGCGCAACATTGTGCCCTATCATTAATACCGTTGCTTTATTGTCGATGTCCATAGTTCCCATACCTAATTCAACAATAGGTACGTCTGGTTCACCGGCGGGAAATCCATACGCAGCAATTTGTACGGCGTCAGAAATTTCCATGCCAACCGAATCTGCTAATCCTGCAAGGAAACTTTTAGCCTCGTAATCTAGATAAGATGACTCTTGTCCTGTGTGCCCCGACGCTAATAAATGAGTGATTGTAAAATGAACCCATTCCATTGCCGTTTCTAAATCTTCAAGGGTTTCAGGCTTCATACCTACAACAAGACGGGTATGTGGCATTTCTACAGCAATATTATTACCAAAATTTATTGGAATATTACCATATTTCTCTTTGAGCCAATGAAGTAAATGATCTCCGTGCGCAGAATGGCATGAAGCACCTATACAACAAGCAATTTCTACTATTCTTGCTTGCTGCGTTTCCATGTTAATACCGCAAGCACCTGTTCTACCCTTCGAAAGATTACACTTTCCGTACGTACAAAGACAACACATGTCACATATAGGCATGTAGTATGGAGGATATCTTTTCATGAGTTTAAAGAACCAGTCTCGCAATGTAGGAATATGAGGTTTTGGGTGTGGTCCCATTGGTTCCCATTCTGTTTCGTCTCCCCAGCTTATCTTCCCAGTAGTCAATTCAAAGCCTTTAATTGAACCTAAAGGTCCTTTATATTCGTCGATTTTTATTCTAGCACCTTTTTTACTCATCCATTTCACTTCTTTTTTTATTATATTTATAGTTCTGAATAATGATGCTTTGTTATTAAAGTCTAATTAATCGTTATTTAAACCAATAACAACGCAAATATAAGTGTTAGATTTAAAACATTTTGGTAAAAATCTTTTTCGTATTTGCTTCAATTTGTTTTTCTAATTCATCTAAATTAATTTCTTTTAAAACTGATATTGATTTTAAAACATTTTTAATCATTGCCGGAACACCTACTTCTCCAGAATATTTTACTGGACCATCACTTTCCAAGAGAAGGTGTTCTTTATCAATATTTAAAACGACTTTCTTTACAACTGGTGAATAACTAATTGCGGGTGTAATTGAGAAATAATATCCTCGATCTATGCCAAGTTTTATAAATTCTTCTGGTCCAGAATACCAATGAATGTTGACATTGGGGATTTTATAAGAAGGTAAGATATCAAAAACTATCTCTTCTGCTCCTTTTGTGTGGAGATTAACGGGAAGTTCCAAATCTTGAGCGAGTGATAACATTTTATCAAAAATTGTCTTTTGAAGAGGATATAACTCTTTATCTTTAATGAAGTAGTGATCTAAACCAATTTCTCCAATAGCACATATATTTTGTTTATTTTTTTTAATTAATTCAATTATTGAATCTAGTTGATGTTCTATTTTCGCGTTCATTTTTACTTCTTCAGGATGGACTCCTAATGAGGCAAAAATCTCATCATATTGACTAGTTATTTCTAAAACCCTCTCTTGACTTATGGAACTCATTGCTACAGCAACTATTTTCTCAACCCCAACATCGCGTGCATTCTTAATAACTTTATCAATTGTTAAATATAGATTAATATGACAATGGACATCAATTAAAATTTGAACCACCTTTAAAATACTTAAATGAGGATAAGAAATTAAAAGATATTATATTCTATTAATTTCAGCTCTTAAATGAACTATTTTTTTCACTAAATCAAATTTACCCTTAGGATATTTCTGATTATCTAAATAATCCATTAATTGTTCTAATTCCTTTAATAAGTAATTCTTTATATCCTCTTTAGTTACATTACCCAAAATTTTAGGTAATGGTTCAAATTTTTCAGTTCTTTTTGTCCTTAAAGCAGAGATTATTTTTGCTAACTGAGCCTGAAAACCTTTTGATTGAGATGGATCAGCTCCATCAAGCATATCTAAAGAAGTTTTTAAACCACTAATAAACGATTCTAAATCGCTAATATCAATCTTATCATCGCTCATAAAAATAAGTCAAAATGATATGGTTAATTTTTATATAACCTAGAAAGAGTTCTATTATTTATAATTCATCATATAATTCTTATTTAAAAACGATTCTAAGGAGAAATCCTTTTATCCCTCTAAATTAAATTCTTCAAAACATAGTTGCGTTAAGGAATTTAATGCTTTTTCTCTTAATTCTTCATCATAAAGACGGATTGTATCTGAAAATTCTATCTGTATAGCTTGGCTATCTTTAATTCGACTTGCTCCATATTTTTGTATTATATATCCTCCTGTTAAAACATATTCTTTCCTATTGTGATGACCTGGAGCGATTGGGATATTTAATTCATTGAATTTATTTACGATCTTTCCACGGAAATTTTTACTCCAATCTTTCTTTGGTATTTTATCTTTAAACATAGATTCCAAATTATTGGTGCCTAAAACCAATTCCACATCGCGAAATCCTTTAGGTCTCTTAGCTTTTTCAAAACCGTGAATATCAATCAGTAAAGATCGTTGAAATCTATTTAAATTGTAAGAAATTAACTCATAAATCTTATTATGATAAGAATGGTATATTTCTCTAGCCAAACTAGATTTTACATGAAATGCTTCTAATTCTTTTCTATTAAAATCTATTTTCACTCTTTTAATTTTAGATATTATATAAGAGGGTGTCCTAATATCTTTGGAGTTTAACTGGAAAAGTTTGTTAATTTTTTCTATTAAATCAAATGCTAACCTCACCGTTTCCTTGTCTACTCCATGAATACCATTTGTCCTATCAGGAATGTTTTCAAATGTGAAAGTGCCACCGTGAGGAACTGAGAAAATTAAAGGAATATTTCCCTTTCTATATCCAATATAATCTTTAAGATTAACAGAATTCACCTCTAATCCAGTTTATAAGATCTATAGTAAAAAAAGAAATAAAATATAAAAAAATAGGTTTAGGTCTATTATGTTATTGTAAGAGCGCGTAGTATCATAAACACAACAAGCCACAATGTAAATCCAATAATACCGAAGAGGTAGTAAGCCCAAATCTTTTTGTCCTTCACAAAGATTTCGTGACAAAATACCCAAGACACGATACCGCCTATTGATCCAATTATAAAATCTGTCGTAATATTTTGCCAGCTATCAGGACGTCCTTCAAATTTCCAACCAAGATCGATAAATAAGAAATTCTCTAGAACTTCCCATAGAATTAATATAATCAAAGTTACGATGAAAACAAAGAGTAGTGAAAATATGGGTGTTTTTCCTTTGTGTTTAGGGATAGTATAAAATAAGCTAAAAATAAGAAAAACGGCTATTCCAAAACAGAAGTGACCGATCGAATAAAAATCGAACCACGCAATACCAACCGTAGAGGGATCTGTTGCAAATAAATCTACAAAAAGCATATAATTCTCACATTTTATTTTTATTACTTTAATTTTGTAATATAATTTTAATTTATGATAGATTCTATATTCTAAATATAAAATCAAGTATAAAATTATTATGTGTTAGCTTTGCGTGAAAAAATTGCATTGGTTGTCTTTTATCAAAAAAAAAATATCTACAGTTTCAATGCATTGATAGGGGCATTGGAAACAGTAGAAGAATTGGTCGACATCAAATTCTACTTTATTAGGGGCTCTGAGAATCTTGAGAATGAAATAGATAGAATTTGTGAAAATCATCAAAAGGTAGTCTTAGGTATCTCTTTTTTCACAACGCAATTATGGGAAATTAATGATTTACTTAAGCTATTACGAGATAAATATAAAGAGAGGGTGTTATTTATTGCAGGAGGGCCACATCCAACTGGAGATCCAGAAGGAACTCTTAAAATGGGATTTGATATAGTCGTAGTTGGAGAAGGCGAAGAAACATTAATTGAGATTCTTTATAATATTAAAAATAATAAAAATCTTGACGCAATTAGAGGTATTGCGTATTTTAGTAAAGAGAAAATTTTAATTACGACAAAAAAGAGAAGATGGATCGATCTGGATAAGTATCCTCCTCTTCCAGTCAAAAATGTAAAATTTGGAGCTATTGAAATAACGAGAGGTTGCCCTTATGCATGCTATTTTTGTCAAACGCCTTATATTTTAGGGACACTTCCCAGGCATAGAAGTATCAAATCAATTTGTAATGCTGTTAGTGTTATGAAAATATACGATAAACTAAATATTAGATTTATAACTCCAAATGCTTTTTCTTATGGCTCACCTGATGGGAAATCACTTAATATACCTCTATTAGAAAAATTGCTGATCGAAATAACAAAAATAATAAAACCAAAAGGAGAGATTTACCTTGGATCTTTTCCGTCAGAAGTTCGACCCGAGCATGTAACGAAAGAATCGTTAGGTTTAATATTAAAATATGCTGCTAACGACAATATCGTAATAGGTGCACAATCTGGAAGTCAAAAAATATTGAATTTATGCAACAGAGGTCATTCCACTAGAGATGTTTACAATGCAGTTAAATTAACATCAGAAACAGGACTTACTCCAATTGTAGATTTTATTTTCAACTTACCAAATGAAACGGAAGAAGATATTGATCTTACGATAGATTTTATGTATAAGATATCTGACATAGGAGCAAAAATTCATTCCCACACATTCATGCCTTTACCACTTACAGTGTTTGCCTACGAAGATGTGAAAGAAGTCGATGAGAAAATAGTAAAAACAATTTCAAAATTAAGTTCACGAGGTCTAGCTTATGGTGAGTGGAAAAAACAAGAAAAAATCGCAAAAAATATCTCTAATTACTTAAAGAAAATTAAGCTATGAAATATCCATCCTTATTACGACTAATGAAACCTTCTTGTGACAATTGATTTAGTATGGATTCAACTTTTTTAGGTTCAATATCTAATTCCTTGATAATTTCAGATTCGGTTAAGAGTTTTCTTTCTATTAAGAGCTTTATAATCTTACCCCTAAATTCTCTGTTCGATCCTCTAAATTTTGATTGCTTCCGATAATGGGCGCTTCTTTTGGTCAATTCGGGATGTGTTTTTTTTAACATAACTCCGTAATCCATAAGAGCATAATACCAATTGCGGACATTGGCAGTTTCTAATGTTTTTCTTACAAGTGGCATGATATCTCTATCATCAACTGAAGTTTTACCGGGAAAAAAGAAATAAATGAAAACGCGTCTAATATTAACTTCGATAAAAAAGGTAGGTAAATTAAACGCAAAAGCAACTATTGAAGAGGCAGTGTTATGGCCAATTTGGGGAAAAGATTTCAATATTTCAACATCAGCTGGCAAAATCTCATCAAATTCATTATTTACCCTTTGTGCTATGTTTTTAAGTGCGACTGCTCTTCGATTATAACCTAAACCTTGCCAAAGTTTGAGAATTTCGTTTAGAGGTGCATTATCCAGAGACTTAAAATCAGGAAATTTCTTGATGAATTTTTGGAATTTTTCGCTAACCCTATTAGTTTGGGTTTGTTGCAGCATCAATTCTGAAACAAGCACATTATAAGGTGTAATCTCTTTTCTAAAAGGAAAGTCTCGTCCATATTGTTTGAAATGTGAAAAAATAAATGTTTGAAAAGTGTTTATAACTTCTTGGTTTAATCCTTTCTTCTTATAAAATTGATGAAATTCCGTAATTAGAATATGTTGGCACCCATTCTATTTAGAGATTTGATCGTTTGAATTTATAACTAGATCTACAATATGATTAATGTATTTACTCTTTTGAATTTTGCAGATACGAGCTGTTTTCAAATAGTTAAACGACTCTGCTAAAGCATCAATATATGATAAATTGTACAAAATTGATACATTTTTATTATTGCGCATGAAGAGATTTTCTAATTCATCCTGGATTTGTTTTTTACTCAAGTTAGCAGATTGTTTCTTCGCTCTCACAATGACTTCCTGTATTGAATCGTTAAACTGAATCTCTCGTATACTTGTTGTTAATGAACTAACGACGATTGTATACATAAGTACAACATTGAATTCGGTACCATGCATTGCTGCCAGTTTAATTTGAATATCTTGATATATTTCACTTATGCGGTTCTTATCCATTCCTCTTATTTTCATAAAAGGCTTAAAAAAATTCATGTATTGACCTTCTAGGAAATATTGAAGGTTTTCATAAAATATATTCTCAAATTTCTTGATAATTTGACCCGAATTTTTTATTTTGATTGAAATTTCTGGTGTTCTACCTATGATAATGTCGCTACCGCACTTATAAAACTGTTGTTTTATAAGATTGTCTGTTGCTTCACATAAACGCTTCAGCTTAGCATCTATAATAGAACCACCTAAACGATAATTGAAAATTTAGTTGAAGTAACAATAAAATAATTCATTTTATTCTTTTCGAAATCAGTCCAAAATTGCTGCACCTACAAATTCTAATAGATAAAATTATTTATTAATAACTGCATGAATATCATAATTGTTATAATTAAACAATTAGTAAATTTTCCAAAAATATAATAACATAATATAAATATTTAGTGAATCGTAATGGGATTAAAATTAGCATCTACGCTAGCAGTAATGTTTCTATTTGCACTCGTGTATGCCGTAGTTTTTATTATAGGCATCTGGTTTTTACCTAGTAATCTTTTGGGACTTCTATTAATGATAGCACTTACCGTTGGGATCGTATTAATCCAATATGGTATTTCACCATTAATAGTAGGGTGGATTTACAGAATCGAATGGATCGAATACGAAAAGTTTGCCTACCAATACCCTCATTTGGCTGATGCAGTAGACAAAGTCGTAGCAATCAGGGAAATTAAACCCCCACGAATGGGAATAATTCACGACTTGAACCCTCAAGCTTTTACATATGGATGGTCTAAGAATAGCGCAAGACTAGTAATTACGGACGGTATCTTACATTACTTAGACGATAACGAGCAAAGGGCAGTGGTTGCTCACGAATTAGGTCACATCGTGCATAACGATTTCATTTTAATGACGGTAGTATTTGCAATTCCTTTAATATTGTTAACGATAGCCAGATGGTCTTACTATACAGCACGGTTTTCAAG
>JAGXNP010000121.1 GCA_019894885.1 Promethearchaeota archaeon
AGTAAAACCAGTTATTGTACTTAATGGTTCAAATCCACCTATTATAGGAGTCTGAAATTGTTTCCAAGTTTCATTTAAGAATACATTAATACCTAAAGGAGTTCCATATTTGGTTATTTTAGAAAGTACATCTTTAAAAGAACCTTTTGCTTCTTCAGTAGTTTTAATATTTAAATAAATTTTTATAAAAATTAGACTACTGACTAAAAATGGAATTAAAAATGATAATAAATATATTAACGCTATTAATTCAAGATTAGTTATTCCAAATATCAAACATATTATAAGAGCCGAAATATAAAAGGAAAATTTTAATAAGGTTAAGAGAAAGATTAGTTTATATTTAAAAAAACCCTGGTAAATAGAATCTAATAAGGTACTTAAACCAATTATAAAAATAAGTGGTGATAACAGGAATAAAAGATTAGTGTAGCCTAATAAATATATAGCAAAAAAGGGTTTCAATATGAAAAAGATAATTAAACTTATGAAGAAAATAATTAAAGCAAAAGTAATTTTAAGATAAAAACCGGCTTTTATCATCCATTTTAGCTTATTGTTATGATTCAAAGCTACATATCTAGGAATATAATAATTTAATGAAAAAGTTAGAGCTGGAGGAAAAAAAGATAAAATTAGTGAAACAATATTAATATATGACATTGCTAAAAGCAATAAACCCCATGATTCTTGCGAAATTAATCTCGCCATAAAAAAAGAAATAATTATTTGAAAGATAAAAATTCCATAACTATTGAATAAAGAGTAGAATGCACTTTTAGCAAATTTTCTATGATCTTTGCTAATAATTCCGACTTTCTCAGAATCTTTCATATTCTTCATCCAATATTCGTGAAATAAAAGAAATTAAACAGATATGAACAGTTTATTAAAGTAAAAATAGCAAGTAATTAAACAATTTTTATTTAAATTCTTAATAGATATTAATTCTCCAGCTTAATTTTTAGCAAATTTTATCAAATTTTTTAAATTCACTTAAATATATTAATTATGGAAAGAGTCATAATTTTAGCTTTAGATGGCCTCAGTTGGAATATGATTGACGAGCTCCTAGCTGTCAAACGACTTAAAAATTTTCGAAAAATCATCGATACTGGAGTTTCCACTGTTTTGAGAGCAGAAGGGTTTTTAAGTTCTCCCAAAATTTTCTGTTCGATTTTTACAGGAAAAAAAGTAGAAAAGCATGGTATAAGAGATTTTTATTCTAAAGAAGAAGATTTAAAAACCGATCAAATATGGGATATATTAAACGAAAAGGGCTTTAGAATCGGCGTTTATAGACCGTTGAGTGTTTGGTCTGCTAAAAAATTTGATGGTTTTTGCGTACCCAACCCCTTACTTTTAGAAAAAAGTACTTATCCTCAAAGACTAAATTTTATTGGTGAATTAGATAAAAAAGCACGATCAGAGAAGTATTCTATATCTTTTATGATTAAAATTTTTTGGAAACTTGTGACATTTGGTTTCCCACTAATGCAACTTCTTAAAATAATAAAAAGAAGTATGTTATTAGCTTTTAAAAGAGGTTTGGAAGACAGAATGCATCTATTAAAAGAATTAGAATTAATAATTCATACAAGTTTGTATTACAAATTATTAAAAAAGTATTCCTTGGATTTTTCTGTATTTTTTGATTATTCGTTTGATACCCTTGGTCATATATATTGGAGAAATAAAGGAGAGGAATCGAAATATTCTGAGGTTATTCCTAATACTTATAGAATTGTCGATAAATTCGTGGGGAAGGTAAATAGCTATGCTAAAAAGAATGATATTCATATAATTATCTGCTCTGACCATGGATTTGAAAAAAAGGAAAAAAAAAATCAAAGAAGTTATCGAGCGATCAATATTTTAAATCTTCTAAGAGAACTTGGTTTTTATTACGACATTTACGGCATCTACATGACAGAAAGCGTAGTTTTTCGGTTAAGACCTGACTCACAAGGCTCGTTAAGAGATTTCAAAAACGCAATTGAGTCGATTAGATGCGAAGGAATTGAACTTTTTACTATCAAATTTTACGAAAAAAAGTTAATAGTTAGAATAAACGATGTTTTTGGTGATAATAAAAGTCTAAAAGTTGATTTACCAAATAATAAAACCGTGAGTTTAGAATCTATTATCGATTTTAACCCCGCACACACTGGTTCGCATTCTGAGGATAACGGTGTTTTTATTTTTAATGGGACTCACATTAAAGAAGGGTTAAGAATTAAGGAAATAACGCCTTATGATATTACGCCAACAATTTTAGCGTTATGTCGTCAACCAATACCTTCTGACATTGACGGAAGAGTTCTAAAAGAAGTGTTTAAAGATTTACCAGAAGTTATTTGAAAATCTTGTATATTGGCCTAGTTCTTCCGTCAGATTGTTTATTTATTAGTTCAAATTTATTTAAACACGAATGTTTAATAATAAACCCAACAAACTGTTCGTTGTCGTAGTTCACGAAGGCATTACGCATTATGTTCTCGCTAGGGTCGTGTGGTTGAAAATACATTGTCCTTATTTTCAATCGGCCTAAAAATTTAATTAAATTCTGATAGAGTTCCTTTTCTCTTAAGAAGTGATGAAATATGTTGAGAGCAAGTACGATATCAAAATCGAGTTTTTCTTTCAAATCAAAAATCGATTTGTTAATTATTTTAAACTTCTTTCCTTCAATATCTCTTAACTTCTTCATGTAATGAACATTACTCGGCCTAATTTCAACGGCATAGCAATCAAATCCCAAATCCTCGAATTTATGGCAAAAGTAAGCAAGATTTGCTCCAATATCCAGTAAAGATCCCTTTTCAATTGTTAGATTCTGACTAATTATTACGAATCTTTGATCCGTATAGGAAGATTTAAACCTTAAATCAGGGTGGATTAGTGGTTGGTAAAGTTCTCCATGAATAGATTGAAATTTTAAAAAATCGCTACTAAATTTAAGCCACAAGGGGTGTCTGATCACAACCTTAATAATGACATCTTTTACGTTTAACAGCTTTAGAAGGGAAACGATAAACAACCCATCAAACACAACAAAATTTCCCCCCTTTCCAATACCTACTTTAATCTTTTCTATAGATTTATTTGGTTTGAAGTTTTGATATGTATTTTCCAAAGAGTTTAAGAAACTTAGAAATTCTCTTTGATCTGAACAACCCGCGACGGGTTGATTGGAAGTAATTTTATCGATAAACTCATTATATGCACCGATATCTTCCCATTTTATTTTTTTAATTAGATGAGATTCGAGTAGAGTATATTCTCTGGTTTCAACAATGGGGATTAAACTATCAGAAGAATCCCAGTCATTTGTAAGATTTGACAAATTCATCAATATGTTATCTTTCTTTTTTATCGAATGATTTATTCTGTTAAGTTTTACTTTATAACTATTAATCTGATACTTGGAAGGATCAAAATGTTTATTTTCAATAAGAAGCTCAATAAACCAAAACTTATCGTACGCTTTATATATTAATTTCTTAAAATAGGGAACAATTTCGAAAATCCTCCATGCGTAAAATCTATAAATAGTGTTTTTCAAAATTGGTATTTTATCAAAAAAATACCAAATTATTCGAATTATTTTTTTTTTCATGATTTAGGTTTTATTTTATTATTATTTAATACACTCATATAGAGCTTATAGTGTGAATCTGCTGCTTTCTGCCAAGTATAATACTTTTTAACTCGCTCAAGACTCTTTTTACCCATTTGAGCTAACAACTTTCTATCATTGAACAATTCAATAATCATTTCACTTACTTTTGTTATATCCATAAAGTCAGAAGTGTAACCCGTTTCTCCATTTACAATTATTTCACTTGGACCCATAATGTTAGAACCAATAACGGCTTTTCCACAAGCCATAGCCTCGCATAATACAAGCCCAAATATTTCTTGTCGCGAAGGATATACGATTAAGTTCGCCATGGAATAATATTCTGGGAGGTTAAATTTGGAGACATAGCCTATAAGGGTAACATATTTTGATAAATTGTATTGTTTAATTAGTTTTTTAACTATTGGGAGGTATCCCGCATCTCCTCCAATAATAACTAGTTTTATACTTTTATTTTTTTTTCTCACTAAATTTAGGATTTTTATTAACTTATCCACACCTTTACCTTTAGCGATGCGTCCAACATATAGTATGATTTCGGAATTTTCTAATCCTAATTTTTTTTTTAAACTACTCCCATCAACTGGTTTAAAAATATCTGTATTGACTCCGTGGGGAATAAAATGTATGTGATCGTCGTCAGCGCCATATTCCTTTATAATAGGTATCTCCATTTTGGTAACAGCAATGTAATGTGGTTTCAAGTATTTTTTGAGATATCCAATTGTTTTATCAGAAATTATTTTTGGGATTTTATCTCGATAGTCCCAGTTTATATTGATTCCTCCGTGCGGAGAAATTATTAGTGGTTTTTTCTTGATGAGCGAGACAATTAATCCGTTATCTTCCTGAAAGCTTCTTAAAGAATGGGAATGGATAATATCAATATTTTTTTCATTCTTCAACAGAAAGGGTAGTAGCTTGAACGAAGTTCTATATTCCTTAAATTTTAAGTAAGAATCAAAACGATAAATTTTGAAATTTTTACTTCTTTCTTCGTAAAATTCGGTTCTTGCCCGTCCAAATTTCCGAATAGCTGATGTAGTATATATGTTAGTCGAAATTCCTTTTCTCTCAAGAATTGGAGCAAGTTCCATTATAACATTGTATGGCCCGCCTAACTTTCCCGTGAAAAACGGAGTTAACATCGCAATATTAATCATAGTATCTTGGTTCTCCAATAAATTCTATATTAACTTAATTGTTTCTTTTCTTTAATCAAATCGAGCATTATTTTTTTCAAATCTTTCAGAATATTTGGCCACATATAGTGCTTTTTAATTAATTCGTAGCCTTGTAGACCGAGGTTTTTTAATTTTTCTTTTTCTTTTGTTAAATCTCTAATTTTTTCTACTAATTCTTTTTGGTTTTGAGCAAAAATTACTCCGTTGTTTTTTCCTATTTCACGAACTATACTTGGTAGGCTAGTTGATAAAACTGGTTTTTTCATTGCCATATATTCCATTACTTTTACAGGAGTAATGTCTTTTGTGACATTATTAAGCTCAAAGCTCATCAGGCATAGATTTGATAATTCAATGTACTCTGTAATTTCGAAAAATGGAACTTTACCTGTTAGAATTACCCAATCTGCGTTAATCTCTTTAACATGATTAATTAAACGATTGTAAATTTCACCATCGCCCACGATTAAAAATTTAATATTTAATTTACCGCTTTTTACATCAGCATTATAATAGTCAATAATCTCTTTTAATCCAGCAAAATCATATAAGTACCCCAAATATAAAAGAACAAAATCGTTCTCTCTGATCGAAAGTTTATGTTTCAGTTTTTCAAGTTTTTCTCTATTAACAATAGTGTTTTCCAGAGAGATGCCATTTAAAAGGATATGAACATTCTTTGGGGGTGCTCCTTCATTTATAACATAACTTTGAAGGAATTTAGTCACAACTATTACACAATCTGACTTTTTAAATAAGTAGTCTGAAAGTAGTTTAGCATAATATTGAGCATAAGACACTGAAACAAGGGTGTGCAATAAATCAATGTAATAAAAGATATACGGAATCCTGAATAGTTTTGCTAAAATAAGCCCAATAAATCCATTTGTGATGGAAAATCCAAGAATAATATCGGGACGATTTTCTCTAAATAATTTTAACATTCCGAAAAAATTAGTGATAAGGGAAGAAATCCTCCTAAGATAAGGTACTTGGATATGTGCTGTCCGAACAACTAACACATGTGAATCTTTTACTGCTCGATGTATATTAGAATATATTTGTTTTTTAACTAACAAACTATCTAACTTCAGTATTTTATCGATATCGTAATCAAGAATAGTAATTTTAACATTAGAATTCTTTGACAATCTTTCAAATATATGATGCTGCGTGTGTGGTCCTCGAGTTAACCAATCAGTTTCTTGCAATCCAAGAATATTCATATCTTAACCGAATCAAATTTAGATGTTAATTTATTAAAAAAATACAATTTATTTAAAAGTTAATATCCTAGTCCCAATATGTCAGTAAACTTCAAATTAAGATGATGAGATTTCAATGTTATTATTATTCTCACCAATTAAAAGAATTTTGCATTAATTTTTATTTTTAAAATTATTAAAATGAAATAATTAGAATAAAAATATTTAGAATAAAGTTTATATTAATTAGAATTTCTCGTAGGTAATCGAATTATGACGCCAAATGTTTTACTTGTGGGTGGACTTGGATATATTGGTAGTGTCTTATACGATATAATAAAAGAAGAGGGTTGGAATGTAGAAATATTAGATAACCATCTCTATAAGGAGCTAGAACCACCTAATGTATTTACAGAAGCTGATACAAGAAATAAAGAAGCAATTAAAAAGATCATTCAAAATCACGATGTGATCGTAAATTTAGCGGCAGTTGTAGGTGATCCTGCTTGTTTGATTGATACAAATCTTGCTATTGATATAAATTGTATTGGGACCAGACATGTTGCAGAGATCTGTAACAAATACGATAAAAAAATTATACATATTAGTACTTGTAGCATCTACGGAAGTGAACCAAATGTTATTGTAAGTGAGGAAAATGAGGGATTTCCAATTGATTTTTATGGCCAAACTAAGTATACTCAAGAAAGAATTGTTCGAGATATATGCAGCAAAGATTTCTGCATCCTTCGATTAGGAACTGCTTATGGGTTAAGTCCAAGAATGCGATATGATCTTGTTGTAAATGCATTTGCTGCTCGAGCTGTAAAGTATAATAAGATAATGGTATTTGGAGGAGAACAAGAACGTCCGTTTGTTCATATAAGAGATATATCGAGAGCAATAGTTCATGCTATCAAGATTAACTTAAATGGGATTTATAACGTACGAGGAGAGAATTTAAGCCTACTAAAACTAAGTGAGATAGTAAAAGAGATTACTAACTGTCAAGTAGAAATTAATAAAAACATCGCTGATAAAAGGAGTTACATGGTAGATAGCTCTAAATTGCTGAAAACAGGATTTGAATTTAAATTTACTGTTTCCGACGCTATTGAAGAAATTAGAAACTCACCAACTGCTCTTGAGATGCATAAAGGAGTATATTCAAATTTAAAATTAGCAGAGAGCGTCTATATAGCAAAAAATATTGGTATGAGAGAGGTACGGCTAATTCCTGGAGGGATTGCGATAGACGATCGAGGGTGTTTAAATTTTGCCAACGATTTTAATTTTTACGGAGTAAAGCGTTTTTATCAAGTCCAAAATTTTTCAACATCAACGATCCGAGCATTTCATGGGCATCTAAAAGAAGCTAAATACATTTATGTGGCAAAGGGTTCTGCTATAGTTGCAGCTGTAGAGATAGACGATATAAAATCACCTTCTAAGAATAAGCAAGTGAATCGTTTTATTTTATCTGATAAGAAGCCCCAAGTACTTTTTATTCCACCAAAATATGCGAATGGTTTTAGACCATTGGAAGAAGACACAAGAATTTTATTCTTTTCAACAAGTTCATTGGAAGAGAGTAAAGGCGATGATTATCGGTTTTCAGTTGACTATTGGGGAAAAGAAGTTTGGGAAGTCGAGAATCGATAATTAATAAGGGTAAATATGCTAAAAATGACAAATGTATTAATTCTTGGTAAAAGTGGGATGTTGGGTTCAATGGTTTATCATTATTTTTCAAATTTTACTAATCTAAACGTTTATGGAACTGTTAGAAACCCGGATTACATACAAGGGAATGATCTACTCTTTGATGCTTACAATTTTAAGCAATTAGAGGAAAAAGACTTCATCGATTTGAATATCGATTATATCGTTAATTGTATAGGTATCACAAAACCATTCTCAAAAGACAACGATCCTGAAGGAGTTAAACGAGCAATAGCAATAAATTCAAAGTTTCCTTGGCAGCTAGCTGAGTATGCAAGTAAACACGACATTAAAGTAATTCAAATTGGTACTGATTGTGTATATTCTGGTAAAGGAGGGTTGTATGACGAAGATAGTCCGCACGATCCCTTAGATGTGTATGGAAAGTCAAAAAGTTTAGGAGAGGTTTTTGATGGAACGGCATTAATAATTAGATGCTCGATAATTGGCCCCGAAGCAAAAGATCAGAAATCATTTTTACTAGAATGGTTTTTTAGCCAATCTCAAGGTGGTACAATTGGAGGTTTTGAACATCATCTATGGAACGGGGTAACTACGCTTCAGTTTGCTCAACTTTGTGAAAAAATTATTATTTCTAATGGATACAATGAGTTAATCAAGAAATCGTATGTTCATCATTTTACACCAAATGCCATAGTAAATAAATACGAGTTAATGAATATTTTCAATGAGATTTTTAAAAAAGAGTTAATAATAAATCAAATTAATAAACCAGATGAAAAGATTGATCGCACGCTAGCCTCAAAATATAACATTTTAGAAAAATACTACGAAAAGAAAGAAATGAAAGTAGTTATTGGCGAATTAAAGGAATATAATGATAATCACATAAATAAATAACACTATTTTTTACTCGTATTTTACCTACTAGAATTTTTTGAGAAATTCAGTGAATTTCCTATAAGAATATTACAAATTTTATCTGAAATATTTTTCCCATAATGAGTTACTGGCTCAATATTGTGTGATAAAGTCACATTTGTTGCATCTAACATTTGATCAACATCCATACCACTAAGTGAATTCACTCCAAGTTCAATTAAGTCTATTCTTTCAGTACTTTCTCTAATCGTGATACAAGGAGTACCAAATATAGCACATTCTTCTACGACAGTTCCGCTATCAGTTAAAACTAGTTCTGCTTCTTTTTCCATTCCTAAAAATTCTAGAAATCCTTGAGGAGCAATGGGTATGATACCTTCGGGAAATTCAAACTCGTATTTTTCCATCATTATCTTAGCTTTAGGCATTAGTATGAATTTAATCTCAATGTTCTTTTTTTGATAGAGTTTCCCTAGGAATGTTAGAATCTTGTTTAAATTTTCTTTTATCTCTAAATTTTCCGCTCGATGGCATGTGACCAAATAAAAGGGGTTGTCTTGGTGGAATGTTGGTTGCACAGAGTGAACTACTTCAATAATTGGATTGCCAACTACCCAACACCTACGAGAATTAATGCCCTCTCTTATCAAATTTTCTCTGTGCTCAGGTAAATAACATATGTTCATATCTGCTAACTGATCGATTACTACTCTGTTCTTTTCTTCAGGCATTATCCAATTCTTACTCCGCATACCAGCTTCTATGTGGATTAGAGGAATATTTAATTTTGACGTTGCTAATGCAAATCCTAAGCTACTGTTATTATCACCTAAAACCACAACAAAGACGGGAGCTTCTTTAATCAAGACTTTTTCAAATTCGATCATTAACTTAGCTACTTGTGAAGCATGGGTTCCACTTTTTATGTCAAGGTTGAAATCGGAAGGGCGGACATCTAAC